>JALZMD010000328.1 GCA_030858375.1 Chloroflexota bacterium | reverse complement strand
GCGCAACGTGGTCAGGCCGTATGTTTGAGGAGAAACTCGCGATATGACGCCAACCCACGCGGTAGAGAAAGTGGAACTGCCGGCTCGAATCGAGCGGCTCAACGATCTCGCATTTAACCTGTGGTGGACCTGGAGCAAGCCGGCACGTGCACTGTTCGCAGAGCTTCATCCGGTCTTGTGGCATGTGGTCGAACATAATCCCGTCCTGTTCCTGCATCGCATCGACAGTGAACGGCTTGTTTCGGCCGCCGGGAATCCGGATTTCCTTGCTCGTTACGATACGGAAATCGCGGCCTTCGACGCCATGATGAATCAGCCAAAGAAGGAAACGTGGCTGGGCGTCAACCGCCCCGATATGGTCGGAAAGTCGGTTGCCTATTTCTCGGCGGAATTTGGTTTGCACCGCGCTCTGCCCATCTATTCCGGCGGCCTGGGAGTGCTGGCTGGTGACCACTGCAAGGAAGCCAGCGATATGGGCATCCCACTTGTGGGGGTCTCGCTGCTCTATCGTCAGGGATACCTTCGCCAGCGAATCGACCACGAAGGCTGGCAGCACGATGTTCCGTCCGCCCTCGACCCCCGAGCTGAGCCAACAACCCAGATGTTCAATCCCGATGGCACGCCCGTCCTCGTGGAGGTCGATCTTCAGGATGGAAGCGGACCGCTGTGCCTCGCGGTGTGGAAGGTAGATGTTGGCCGAGTCCAGATCTATCTCCTGGACACAGATGTCGAAGGCAACCCTGACTGGACGCGTGAGCTGTCGTCACGACTCTATGGCGGGGATACAGAGCACCGGTTGCGGCAAGAGATCGTGCTCGGCATTGGTGGCGTCCGGCTGCTCCGATCGCTCGGGATCGAACCGGCTTACTGGCATGCCAACGAAGGGCACGCGGCCCTGCACCTCCTCGAGCGCGTCCGTGAGCATGTCCAGGCCGGCATGACGTTCGATGACGCGGTCCAGGCCGTTCGCGCGTGTTCAGTGTTTACAACCCACACCCCCGTGCCGGCTGGTCACGACATCTTCAGCAGCAAGATGATGGATCGATATTTCCATGCGTACTGGCCGGAACTCGGTCTGGATCGTGAAGCGTTCCTTGCCCTCGGCCGCCACGGTGCCGAGCCCGGCTTCAACTTTACCGCGCTCTCGCTTCGGTTGGCGGCTCACGTCAATGGTGTGAGCGACAAGCACGGCGAAGTCTCCCGCGAGATGTGGAACGATCTCTGGCCAGACACGGTGATCGCTGAAACACCGATCATCCATGTCACCAATGGCGTCCACCTGCGTACCTGGATATCCCCGGTGATGCGCAACCTGTACGAGCGGTACCTGCCACGTCGCTGGCGAGACCGGCAGCAGGATCCGAATGTGTGGGAGACAGTGCTCAATATCCCGGATGCCGAGTTCTGGCGTGCACACCTGACGTGCAAGCAGGAACTTATCGATGAAATGGATGAGCGAGCTCGCCGCCGCTACGTCGAAGGGCAGTTCGACGCCTGGCAACTCCTTTCGTCGGGTCCGTTCCAGAACGCCAATGTCCTGACTCTCGGTTTTGCCCGCCGGTTTGCGACGTACAAGCGGGCCACGCTCCTTTTCCGGGATATGGATCGGCTCGCGGCCATCCTCAACAATCCCGACACCCCGGTCCAGATCATTTTCGCCGGCAAGGCGCACCCGGCCGACGAGGGCGGCAAGCGCCTGATTCAGGAGATATACACCAAGGCCCGTGATCCGAAACTGGGCGGTCGCATCGCCTTCGTCGAGGACTACGAAATGGGTCTCGCCAGCCTGCTCGTGGCGGGCGTCGATGTCTGGCTCAACAACCCGAGGTACCCGCTCGAAGCGAGCGGTACGAGTGGCATGAAAGCGGCGGCAAATGGTGTTCCCAATTGCAGCATTCTCGACGGCTGGTGGATCGAGGGTTGGCAGAAAGGCGATACCAATGGTTGGGGCATCGCGCCATCCGATTTGACTGGGGATGCCCAGGATGAGGCTGAGGCCAATGCGTTCTATGACGCGATCGAGCAGCAGATCGTGCCGCTCTACTATCATCGTGCCTCGGATGGACTTCCTCACGATTGGATCGCGCTCTCCAAAGAGGCAATCAGAACGGTTGCGCCAAATTTCAGCGCCCGCCGGATGTTGATCGACTATGTCGACAAGCAGTACGCAAGGGCGGCTGGGGTCGCTGCCAAGGTTCCGGTGCGCGCCCAACCGTAGGCAACAAACCAACTAGGCAGGGTCGTTGGCCGGGATTGTCCGCTCGGCTCACCAACTACCACCGTTGATAGGGAATCCAACAAGACAGCCCGGCCACAAGCCGGGCTGTCTTGTTGGCGTCAGGCGGTCCTTAGGATGCGCCCTCTCTGGGGATCGCTGTCGACGACCAGTTCGACGTTGCCGACAACGCGGCACGTTCCTCGTGCGGTGCTTGACGGCGGGCCCAGCGACTGCGAACCTGGGTCGTGAGTTCACCGATGGCGACACCCGCCAGGACGCTGTTGACCAGCAGTATAGGCAGGTAATAGCGATAGAAGTCCACTCCAAGGCCGATCGTCACGGCGCCAACTTCCGCCGCCATCAGCAGAGCAACCATTGCGTGCGGGCTCCACAACCCTCGCTGGATCACGATCTTGACGAGCAGGATGGCACCGGCCGCCACGATGACGAAGTCGATGCTGATGGGGGTCGGGAGCGACACGCCCAGAGTGCGGTCCATCCACTGCTGCACGTGCCTGCTGGTCGAGTAGGCGTCGTGCAGTTGCTCTCCGTAGCGCATGAAGGCATCCTTCGGGTTCTCCACCCGGGCCCAGGGCCAGATGCGTGCCTGGCTGGCCATCTCCGTGCGTCGGAAATCGAGCAGGTCGAGCGTACGCTGAACCGGCGCTACCCACAGGAACGGGTACATCGCGACGAATACGAACCCTGAAATGACCGGCTGGATGACGAGCAGGGCGCCCTTGCGGGATGCCGGCCAGCGCAGTGCCATCGTCCCGTGCTGCCTGACCTGCGCGATGAGCCAGAGTATCCCGAATGCCGTCAGGACGAAGCTGAGCGCGAGTGGCGCCAGTTTCGTGGCGCCACCAATGCCGAGAGATACGCCCATCACCAGTGCCCAGCCCAGGGCAGTTTTGCTGGCGAACCTGAATGCCGCCACGAAGGTGACGGCCAATGACAGAGCCAACAGTTCGTCTGAAAGTGCCTGGGTACTCAACGTAATGTGAAGGGGATGGTAGGCAAGGAAGAGCGCGGAAAACACTCCGCCCACCCGGTTGGTCAGCATGCTGGCAGCCAGGAATGCGAGCACCACTACCAGGGCGCCAACGACCGCGTTCGTACGCCGTCCCGCCATCAGGACATCGTCGTCCGGAACCGCCCCTGCCATCCGGTTCCAGTCGGTACCGTAGTGGAAGTCCCAGACGCCATTGGCGTCCAATGGTTGTCCCTGAAGCAGCAAGCCGATCCCCATCAGATAGCTTCCGCCAGGCGGTTGGCCACGCGTCAGGTAGTAATCCTGCCAGTTCTCGCCGTAGGGATTTGCGAAGTCCTCAATGTAGTGGGCGCGATTCAACCAACGCGTTTCGTCGGGATGGAGCGCCGTCTGTTCGAGGTGGGCGAAGTTGATCGAGAACGAGACTGCAAAAAGGAAGGTTGCCAGCAGGAGGTTCAATCCCCAACGTTGAAAATGGCTCCGATCTGGTCCAGGACTGGCAAATCGCCCCACCAGTGCCTTCGGGTTCGTCGCAACCTGACCTTGACGGCGGCGATGAGCTGTTCCTGCGCTAGCCATGGGCAGAACCGATCACCCGGGCCTTGCTTGCCGTTCGCCCTGGAACACGAATCTCGTTGGAATGCCGATTGCCCCTGGTCTGCAAACCGATCAGGAGCGGGACGACACAGGCGGCAATGATCAGCGTTGCCAGGGCCGTCAGCGACCCAAAAGCATTGCGTCCAGCAATCGCAATGATGCCGACGCCGATCGACGCTAGCGCCAGGCAAACGGCATAAATTGCCTGGGTGACCGGGGTGGGCGCGATTGTGAACCGCCGTTCGCGGACTATCGTGACGATGAAGAATCCCAGAATCGCGAACTGCAGGAGCGCCGCCCCCAGGATGTTGGCGAACGTGTAGAGCGACGCTTGAAGCGATGTAAGCGGTTCCGGGTCGGGGGGGGAATACTCCATCGCGTTCAACACGCGGCGTATCCCGTACTGGAGTGCGGTATTGAATTCTCCATCGGCCACTTCGGGCATCATTTCCGCCATCAGGATTTGCTGTAAGGCGTCCTGGTCGAGTTGTCGGATGGGCAGGGCTGCTTCCCCCGCCGAAACCACCACCGAATTCGTGTCTGGATCCATCGGGTTAACGGTGATCAGGTAGACCAGACCGTCATTGGCTCCTTCCGACGACGCCACGTTCCACTCGGCGTTCAGCCGGTCGGCAAACACCTGCGAATCAGCTGCTGATTCCGCGGCCATCCGCGTGTAGACCAGCATCTCGATACCCAGGCCCGACGCCCGGTTGATATCGGTTTGAATTGCCTTCTCCTGAGCCGAAGTCAGGATATCCACGGTATCGTAGACGGCCCCAGGGCGGTTGGGGTTTCGCTCCGGAAAATCGTCCCCCTGAAGGAATGAAAACGACCCAACGGACATCGAACGTGCCGGAACGTATGCTCCGGCCGACATCCAGGCCGGCCCGTTTAGGACGATCACAACCACTACCAGCACCATCGCCAGGCAGGCGGAGACGGTGCTGCCCTTCATTCGATTTGTCACGGGTCGAGGTGTCATCTGGAAGCTTTGCCTCAAGGAGTAGTTGTCCGCTTCAGGTTTGCAACGGTATGTCATCCGGACGGCCAATTCCGGCCTGATTGTACCCTGAGATTGGTTGCATGGATGGGGCAAGGGCTGCCTCCCGGTCCCGAACAGGGTCAGGTTGCGTGGCTCGCCAACGCCTCGGCGCTCCGTACGCCGAACCTGCCCCAACGCCAAGACAGATTGCTCCCACTACCAGGAGCGGCAGAAAGTAGCGATAGAAATCCACGCCCATGCCTACGATTACCAAAGCGCTTTGACCCGCCATCAGCAGTGCCGTAAGGGCCGGAGGGCTCCAGAACCCGGATCGCACCACGATCGTGATAAGTGCGACAACCCCCGCCGCCATAAGCACGACATCCAGGGAAACGGGCTCGAATGTCACGGTAAGGCGTTGCTCGAACCAGGCCTGGATCCTGATCGTCGACGAGTAGTCGGCGTCCAACCGGCGGCCCGTCCGGGCCAGGGCGCCAAGTGGACTGTCGACTCCGGCAATCGGCCATGCTGAAGACTGGGTGTCCATTTCCGACCGGCGAAAATTGAACTGGGCGAAACTTCGTTGCAGCGGATTGGGCCAAAGGAATGGGTTTACCGCCACAAAGGTTGCGAAGGCAATCGGGGGCTGGAGCATGAGCAGCCAACCGAAGCGCGCGGGTTTCCACCTGACTCCTCTGCCGCCTGTTGTCCATACCCGGAGGAGGAGCCACACGACGCCATACACCGCAAGCGGCAGGCTTATCAGTAGGGGGGAGAGTTTCGCTGCCCCTCCCAGTCCCAGCATGGCGCCCAGGAACAGGCCCGAACCCAGCGCCGGTTTTCGGGCAAACCGGTAGGCGGCCAGGAACGAAACGACGATTGTCAGCGCGAGTAGCTCATCCGATAGGGCTTGCGAGCTCAATCGCAGGTGAAGCGGGTGGATGCTGAGGAACAGACCCGCCGCCACTCCACCGACGCGATTGGTCAGGAGCGTCGCCACCGCGTAAACGCCGACGACGACGAAAGCGCCGACCACGGCATTGGTTCGGCGCCCGGCATTGAGGTCAGCCAGGTCAGGATAGGCGCCTGACCGGATATTCCACTCTTCGTCATAGGAAAAATCCCACACCCGGTTAGTGTCGAGATCCCGGCCCTGCAGCAGCAGCCCCACGCCCATCAGGTAATTGCCAAGGGGCGGTTGGCCGCGAGTGGTGTAGTACTCCGACCAGGTGTCGCTGAACGGATCGACGAGGTCACCCAGGAAATAGGCGCGGTTGATCCAGCGTGCCTCGTCCCGGTGGAAGTCGACCGTATCCATATTGCCCAGGTTCTGGTAGAGCGAGAGCGCGAACAGTAGGACCGGCAACAGGAGCACCAGGCGGATTGCTGGAAACGGGTGCGTTGCGCCACACGGGCGATCAAGGCGAAGCACGGACCCTCGCTGTGCGCGAGTTCGAAGAGCCGCCGCATCGTGGCCCTCAAGGCGGACCAGATTGCGCCGAGGTCGCCTCGATCGCCACCGAGGCGTGTTCTTTCCATCATCCGGGCGTGACGAAAGAGAGACCGTCACTGTTCGGTCGCCCTTCCCACGGTCGCCGGCAGGCGGGATCCTGGAGGTCGCGGGGTGGTAACGATCGCTCGCACACGGTCCTGGTCCAGCCGGACAGCCTGCCACGCCACGATCGTCCCGAGCAAAGCAGCGGCGAGCACTGCCGGCGAACTTCTGGTCTGGATGGCGAGGACGATCATCGCGAGCGCCACGATGCCGAGAGTGAGGATGATTCGTGTCGATGCTGCCTGACCTCCTCCGGAGCGGTGTCGGCTCCGGATCAGCCAGCCAACTCCGGCCACGCTCAACAGTGGCACTACCACATCTGCCATACGGTTCACGTCGGCTTTCCAGCCGTTGAGTACGGGTGCGGGGGGCGGCACGTACTGTTCGAAATAGATCATTTCGCGGAGGCTGTAGACGATCGCCCGGGCTGGATGCCCTTGCGCGAGTTGATCGGTCACGATTCGGTCCCGGATGTCATTCAGCGTTTCGGTGTTGAGACCGTTTCGGGGAAGTGTCAGGCCGCCGACAGAAATCGACATAACGATGTTGGTTTGATCATAGGGGTCGACGGAGACATACACGAGGAGTCCGTCATCGGCCCACGGTGCCGATTCAATACCGTCGATAATGCGGCGTTCATCGGCCCGGGCATCGGCCTGGGCCTGGTTGAGGGCGACCGGTTCGGTGACAACCTGGGTGGGGATGCCGTAGAGGTTGAGCCGGTACGCATCGTTGATCGCCGATCGTTCCTGGCCCTCGTCAAGGATGCCAGCCCGGTCGATCACCATGTACCAGTCCTGGCTCATCTCGATCGAACTGCCCGATGGCGCCGGCGCCGCGCCCGTTGCTTGCTCAACCGGGATGATGGGAGCGAGCAACAGCATCAGGAGCGCGACAGTCAAACGGGCTGTTTGGGTGCTGAAACACGATTTCATGGAAGGCAAGGTCTTTCGCAACAGGATGGGACTGCGCCAGATGCCGAAGACTTTGGCGAATGAGTATCCGCGCATTGGTACATGTATACCAAAGAGTTGCGGGGCCATGGTCGGAATTCTACCGTCGGCGAGTGGATGAGCGGTTGGCGAGACTCCGATCAACGAAGCGGATGCAATAATGCGTAACGATGAGGCATAAGCCCACGATGGTTGGATTCAGGTAGCCGGAGTGCAAACGTGGTGTCAAATTCTGCGAATCGTTCCATCTCCCGCTTGCTGGTTGCCAATCGTGGCGAGATCGCCCTCCGCATCATGCGGGCGTGTCGTGAGATGGGAATCGTGTCGATTGCGGTGTTCAGTGAGGGTGAAGAGTTCGCCCCGCATGTCATATACGCTGACGAGGCCCACCGCTTGCGTAAGGGAACCGGCCTGGCCTATCTCGATGGCGAGGCGGTGCTCGCCGTCGCCCGCGATGCCCACGTCGATGCCATTCATCCAGGGTATGGATTCCTGGCCGAGAACGCGGCTTTCGCCAGGTCGGTCACGGATCGCGGATACGTGTTTGTAGGCCCGCCACCGGAGGCTATCGGCGCGATGGGCGACAAGGTTGCTGCCCGCAAGATCGCTCGGTCGGCTGGCCTGAAGCCGGTCCCTGGCACACAAGATCCAGTCGCCACGATCGAGGAGGCCATTTCCGCGGCGGCGGCGATCGGCTACCCAGTCGCGGTCAAGGCCGTTGGCGGCGGCGGTGGCCGGGGTTTTCGGGTGGCCCACCAGGAGGCCGAGCTGCCGGATGCGTTTCAGGGCAGCAGTGGCGAAGCCGAACGCTATTTTGCCAATCCCCTCGTCTATCTCGAACGGTACCTCGAACATCCCCGCCACATCGAGGTTCAGGTCTTTGCCGATCAGCACGGACATGTGGTCTCGCTTGGCGAACGGGACTGCTCGATCCAGCGGCGGCACCAAAAACTCGTCGAGGAATCGCCATCATCGGCCGTTGATGATGCCCTGCGCCAACGACTCGCACGGGCGACCGTCGATCTCGCCCGGTCCGTTGGTTACACCGGTGCCGGCACGGTCGAATACCTGCTCGACGAGAGTGGAGACTTCTATTTTCTGGAAATGAACACGCGGATCCAGGTTGAGCATACGGTCACCGAGATGGTAACTGGCATCGACCTTGTGCGTGAGCAGATCCTGGTCGCCCAGGGAGAACCGCTCTCGTTTGCGGAGGCCGATGTGACGCCGCATGGCTGGGCCATCGAGTGCCGGATTAACGCCGAAGACGCAGGTCGCGATTTCGCGCCTTCGCCGGGCATCATTACCCGGTACCAGGAGCCGGTTGGATTTGGTGTTCGGGTCGACGGCGCGCTCGGCGAGGGGGATGCGATCCTGCCCCAGTACGATTCCCTCATTGCCAAGCTCATCGTCTGGGGTCGAACCCGCGACGAAGCGATCTCGCGGATGACGCGTGCGCTGGGTGACTTTCAGGTTGATGGATTGCCAACCACGATCCCGTTCCACCAGAACCTGATGGCCCACCCCGCTTTTGTTGGGGGTGATGTCTCCACCACGTTTCTCTCGAAATATCCGGACATGCTTCCCATTGCGTTCGAGACAGTCGGGCAGGGAGGGTCGGAATTGGCGATCGCCGAATCGCTCCAACTCATGATCGAGATCAACGGCCGCCGGTTCGAAACCTCCGTCCACGGGTTGCCAATGTCCCAGGAAAGGTCGCAGAAGCCCACCCGAAAACCACAGTCCCGCGCTAATACGGGCCATCGCGAAGCGGGGCGGACCACTGGTGACGATTTGTCGAGCCCCATCCAGGGGACCGTCATTCGGAGGGCCGTAGCCAATGGCGACCTGGTCGAAGCCGGGCAACTGGTATGTGTTGTCGAGGCGATGAAAATGGAGAACGAGATAGTTGCGCACAAGTCCGGCACCATCGACCGATTCTCGCTTGATGCCGGCTCCACCATAACGGTTGGCCAAGTGATCGCTTCCATCCTGGACTCCTGAAACGGAATTTGGGTAGCGATTGGGTGCATGCGTCTGTCCGTAGTCAACCTCCGTGTTTACCCGAACCATGCGGCCCAGATGGCCCGGCGATTACGTATCCAGCAGGGCTAGGATCGCCCCTGGAACCAGGACACTGATCGGCTCATGCGGATCACCTCCTGTTCACCTGGATTCCGTATGATCTCCCTTTGAGCTTGACATGACCGATCCGGAGCCGTTTATATGAGCGGCCCTACAAAGAAACGAGCCACCTGTTCGACAGTAATGTACGTACACACTCGACATTTTGGCTTGGAGTGACTAGAATGTGGACAAATGTGGGGGTAAGTGGGGATAAGTGGGGTCCATTGTGGATAACCTGGCCCCGAAATGCCATTGGGAAGTCTCGCAGACCTAAAAGGGTGGCCGTCCGGTGTTCCTTGGAAGTCACAATCATAATCTGGATTCCAAGGGTCGCCTCGCCATTCCGGCGCGGTTCCGGGAGGAGCTTGCCGACGGTCTCGTGCTCACGCGCGGTTTTGACAAATGTATTGCGTTGTATCCGATGAAGGCGTGGGAAATACTTGCCGAGCGCATCAACGAATTGTCGATCGCGGACATCGATGTCAGGCAGTTCCGACGCATGGTCTTCTCTGAAGCGGTCGATGTCCAACTCGATACCCAGGGTCGCATCCTGATTCCGGCGGCGCTTCGGACATTTGCCGGGATCGAACGGGAGACGGTGGTCATCGGCGTGCACGCATCGGTCGAAATTTGGAGTCCCGCCCGCTGGGCCACCACCTCCGAGAATCTCGACACGTCGTCCGATGAGATCGCCACACGATTGGCCGGAATGCTGTAGCATCAGCTTGGTCGCTGGCAGGCGATCCTTCGGCTCAGGCACCAATCCAATCTCATCCAAGAAGTACGATGATCCCACCACACCTAGATTCCCTCGATTCGTCCGGCCCTCAATTGAACGACCCTGATCCGGTCGGTAATCACATCACCGTATTGCGCGAAGCCGCCGTCCGGGCCCTGCGGCCAACGGTGGGCGGCAACTACGTCGACGGCACTTTTGGCGGAGGCGGGCATGCGCAACTCCTCCTTGAACAGGATCCTCCGATCGGTTTGGTGATTGCGATCGATGCCGACCTCGACGCCGGGCCCCGCGCTGAGTTTCTGGCCGATCTTCCGGGTAACAGCTGTCGGCTTCGCCTTTTCCATCGAAATTTCCGCGATTTGGAGTCGGTCGTCGAGGAAGCGTCGGTGCCGGAGGTTGACGGCGTCCTTCTGGACCTCGGCTTGTCATCGTTCCAGCTTGACCAGGGAGTGCGGGGGTTTTCGTATCGGCACGATGCGCCCCTCGACATGCGCTTCGACCAAACGGGTGGGATCACGGCTGCCGACCTCGTAAACACCGCCGATGCCGAAGACCTGGCCCGTATCCTCTGGCAATTCGGGGAAGAAAAGCAGTCCCGCCGGATCGCATCCGTCATTGTTCGCGAGCGTGAGAAGTCTCCGATCCGAACGACCAGTGAATTGGCGTCACTTGTCCAACGAACTTCCGGTGGGGGCCAGCGATCACGGATTCACCCCGCGACCCGAACCTTCCAGGCGCTTCGAATTGCGGTGAATGCCGAACTGGATGCGCTGGCTGACGTCTTGCGGGCGGCGACCGCCGTATTGGTCCCTGGCGGCCGGTTGGTTGTGATCTCCTTCCATTCGCTCGAAGACCGGATCGTGAAGCGATTCATCGAGGCCGAGTCGCGGATCTGTGTGTGCCCACCGGACCAACCGATCTGTACGTGCGACACTATCCCCAGATTGGGTAGAGTCGGCAAGCCGATTCGACCGTCGGGGTCCGAGTCAGCTCTAAATCCCCGCAGCCGGAGCGCCATCATGCGCGTCGCTGAACGCCTGGATCGGAACGGGAACGTGGTGCATCGAGGAAACAGCGAATGACCGGGTATCGGTTAAAGGACGTCCTGGCGGGAACTGAAGGTGAGCTCCAGGGAGTCGCTCCGTCTGGCTTGGTGTTTCCAGGATTCGAGCGCGATGCGCGCCGGATCCAGCCCGGCGACCTCTACATCGCGGTCAAGGGCGAGCGGTTCGACGGCAGCGGCTTCACTCCCGCCGCCGCCGCCAATGGTGCCGCCGCTGCCATCGTTTCACGGGCCTGGGCCGAAGCCCATTCCTCGCCAGGTCTTCCTTTGATTGTGGTCGAAGACACCAATGTTGCCTTGCAGCGGTGGGCAAAATGGCGGCGGGACCGGATCGACGTCACCGTCATCGGCGTGACCGGTAGCATCGGCAAAACCAGCGCCAAGGAATCGATCGCGGCGGTGATTGGCCAGATCCAGCGGGTCTACAAGAGCCCTGGCAGTTATAACAACGAGATTGGCCTGCCCTATTCCATCCTTGAGGCGCCCGGCGATACCCAAACCATGGTGCTGGAAATGGGCGGCGCCTATGCGTTCGGCGAGCTCACGCTGCTGGCCGGAATCGCCGAGCCGCAGATCGGCGTTGTCACCAACGTGTACCCGGTGCATCTCGAACGCATGGGTTCGATCGAGGCGATTGCCGAAACGAAGTCCGAACTCGTTCGGGCCTTGCCCTCCGATGGCATCGCCATTTTAAACGGCGATGATGAGCGCGTACGGGCGATGGCGGAGAAGACAACGGCTCGGGTCGTGTTCTACGGTCTCGGACCGGGCAACCACGTCCGCGCCGAT
>JALZMD010000293.1 GCA_030858375.1 Chloroflexota bacterium | reverse complement strand
GACGATGAAGCGCCCGAACGTGTCGAGACGCCTCGATCTGGCCACCAGCGCGGTCGGCAGCAGCGTGGTGCCGTGCGCCCGTCTCCCGAATCCACGGGTGGTGGCGGGTCGGACTTGACGCCATTGGGACCGATCGGTACTGACCGGGTTCGCATCATACCCCTGGGCGGCGTCGGCGAGATCGGCAAGAACATGACGGTCGTCGAGTTCGGGCAGGATCTCGTGCTCCTCGATTGTGGCGGCAAGTTCCCCGAGGACAACCAGCGCGGAATCGACCTGATCATTCCCGATGTCACGTATGTCGCCGAACGAATGCGAAACTTTCGGGGCATCCTGATCACGCATGGCCACGAGGATCACATCGGGGGGCTCCCGTACATCATCCCGCAACTGAAGAGCTCCACGCCGATTCCAATCTATGGCCCCGCCCTGGCCCTGGGCTTCATCGAGCGCAAGCTTCTCGAAGCGAGGCTCGAAGACCGGGTCGACCTTCGTGAGGTGAAGGGCGGCGATACGATCCAGCTCGGGGAAATCAAAGCCGAGTTCATTCGTGTCACCCACACCATCCCGGACGCCTGTGCGATCGCGATCCACACCCCAGTCGGAACGATCGTCGACACCGGCGACTTTAAGTTCGATCCTACCCCAGTCATGGGCAAGCCGACGGATGAGGCGCAACTCAAGCGCATTGGTAACGAAGGCGTGCTGGCGTTGTTCTCGGATACTACCCGAGTCGAAACTGAAGGCAGTACGCCGTCGGAAGTTGTCGTCCAGAAGCGCATGGAGGAGGTGATTGGCAAGGCCAAGGGCCAGATTGTGATCGCCACCTTCGCTTCGAACGTCAGCCGGATTCATATGGCGATAAGCGCGGCCGTCAAGCATGGCCGCAAGGTCGCGGTTGCGGGCCGCAGCATGGAGCAGAACAGCCGCGTCGCGCTCGACCTTGGCTACCTCGATCCTCCGGATGGTGTGCTAATCCCGCTGGACGAATTACTGCGGCAACCAAAGGAAAAACGGATCATCGTCTGCACCGGTTCGCAGGGTGAAGCCGCCGCCGCGCTGGCTCGGATCGCCGCCGGCGAACACCCGAAGATTCGCGTCTCGAAAGGCGACGTGATCTTCGTCTCCGCATCCCCGATTCCGGGCAACGAAGATACCGTCTCTCACACGATCGACAACCTTTTCCGCCAGGGCTGTGACGTTGTCTACAGCGCAATTGACCGGGGCGTCCATGTGTCCGGGCACGCTGGCCGGGACGAACTGCTCAAGATGATCCGGCTATTGCGGCCGAAGTTCGCGGCGCCGATCCACGGCGAATACCGGCACATGATGCTTTACCGCGACCTGTGCGAAACATCTGGCATGCGACGTGAGAACGTGTTGATGCCGGAAATTGGTGGAGTCATCGAATTCACGAAGGACTCTGCGAACCAGAAGGGCCGGGTCAAGGCGGGCAACGTCCTCGTCGACCGGTTGGGTGATCGTGAAGAGGGCCAGGTGGTCCTGCGAACGCGGGAGAACCTGACCCGCGACGGCTTCGTCGTCGTCACCATCGTGCTCGATCGCGTCTCCGGTGAGCTGATTGCGGGGCCGGAACTGGTCGGCAAGGGATTGCCGCCGGAACTTAACGCCAACGTTCTCCGCGAGGCCGAAGGTGAACTCCGACGGACACTGGAGCGCAAGAAAAAGGGCGCTCCGCAGTACGGATACATCGTGCAGCGAACCAAGGAGACGATTGGCCGCGCGCTCTATCGCCGCTCGCGCTCGCGCCCGCTGATCCTGCCAGTCGTCACCGAGTTGTAACGCAGGTTCGGTTTGCGTCCTGATAGCCGGATTTTTCGCAATGACGAGCCCCGGATCGATACGTCGATCCGGGGCTTGCTGTGTGCACAATCGCTTTGCCTGTTAGACCGAAGCCAGTTCGCGGGTCGCTTCCCGATGTACCAAATGTTCATCCTCGTCGACGGCCAGCCACCGGGTCGCCCAACTGGTCACCGCCTCGGCGACGCCGGAGAGGTCTCGACCCTTGTTGGTTAACTGGTACTCGATACGTACTGGCGTTTCAGGGTGCACGGTCCGGATAACGATGCCTTCTGCTTCCAACTCTTTCAACCGCTCGGAGAGCAATCGATCACTGAGTCCTGGTACGGCGTGGACGATGTCGGTGAATCTGGACGCTCCCTGGAGAAGCACCATGAGGATAGCACCGGTCCAACGCCGGCCGACGAGTTCGACCGCCCGGTGATACAACGGGCAGACAGCCCCTGAATGTTCGCGATCCGAAGTCATGTACATTCCCGCTTGCTAGTGGTGCCTTGCATTAACCGGGAGCCCTGCCCCTTGCTGACGATATGTTAGCTGTTTGGGGCGTTATTGACAATATGGTTCAGGTAGGTCAACGGTGAGTCCGGTGCTCCCCGAGCGTATTGTATACATCCAGGACATCATGAGATTTGTCCTCGTCTGACCATGCCAAAGGGATGCGTTTCAGGGATTCACGTCCCAACCGGGAACGCATCGCGGGATCACCAATCGGGCCGTCTTCCGGATTGAACGGGAGTTGCGTCGCGTGCGCGGCAATAACACGCAGTTTGAGGTCGATGAAATCAGCGACGTCGAACACGTGCGTGATTTCGGAACGTGGGACACCCATCTTTGCGATCGCTTCGGGCGGGGTCCCGACAAACGGGCCGCTGGTCTGCTCGCTCATGGCCATCAGGTCTTCCCTCGCAACTGCCGCATGATACAGGCGGTTGATCGGCCACGATTCACCAAGGAATGGGTACGCAGCGGACGCCGCAACCTCGACAGCCCTCGTCGCGATCTCGCCGATTCGGACGTGGTCCGGATGCTTGTAGACGCCATCCGGACCGAAGGTGATCACGGCGTGGGGCCGCAAATCGCGGATTTGGAAGACGATATCGGCAAGTACCGCCTCGTGCGACGCTTGGACCAGGGATCTCGGCTCCTGGTTCTCGGGCGTTCCGGCCATCCCGGAGTCGCGGTAGGAGAGAAGCCTGACCGGGGACACCCCGACCATGCTCATCGCCGCCCGGAGCTCTCGCTCCCGAACTGCCCCAAGTGTAGCCGGGGTGCCAAGCGACGGGTCACTGATCTTGCCAGCTTCGCCGCGTGTCGCGCATACCAGACCGATCCGGAGTTCAAGGGTCTGGGCCCAGGCCATGAGCCCCGCGAAGCCGAACGACTCGTCGTCTGGGTGAGCAAGGACAAAGAGCAAATCGAGCTCCGGTTGAGAATCCCGGGTGACCAGGCTCATGACGGTGTGATCCTTTCAGTGAGGCGCGGCGAGGCTGGTGACTGCGGCCTCAAGGTCCGATTGGCGGTCGCGGGCCCGTCGATAGCGATCGTGGGCCGGAGCGTCCGGGATGTAGCTATCGCTCACCGTGTTATCGAGGTCCCGAAGCGAGGCGAGAACCCCCAGTGACTCGAGCGCACAAATCGCCGCGCCACGTGCCGATGCTTCCGCCTCGGCATCGACCGCATCGAGCCGGTGGTTGAGGGCGTCGGCAATGATCTGGAGCCAAAGCGGCGAACTCAGCACGGCACCGCCGTTGGCATGGATCTCATGGGCAGGGGCGGCCAGAAGCTTGACATCGTCGTAGATCGCGGCCATCCGGTAGGCGGTTGCCTCCAGGGTTGCCCGGAACAGGTCGCCTGCCGTTGTCGACAAGCGAATTCCCGATATCGTTCCGGTGGCGTTTTCGTTCCAGCTGGGTGACCGTTCACCCGCCAGGAAGGGCAGGATCGTCAGGCCGTGCCCATCCGGTTCGACGAGTGTTGCCGCTTCGGTCAGTGCATCGAAGTCGCCAAGTGCCAGGTGACCGGCGACCCACCCGGTCACCTTGCCCCCGTTACTGAGGGCCCCGCCCAGGACCTGGTGTACACGGTCAAGCTGGTATCTCCAGATACGATGGGGCAGCGCGGCCGGTTGCTCACGGTCCGGATCGGCGGTCATGATCAGCCTCATCGCGGCCGATGTTCCGATCGTCATCGCGATCAGGCCGGGACCAACACACCCGGCGCCAACATTGGCCGCGGCGCCGTCGCCGATCGCCGGGTACCACGGCACACCAGACAGGGCTGGCCAACGCGCCGCAAGGTCGCTCCGCAGTCCGGAGTAAGGCCGCGCCCGATCCTGGATTTCGGGCAGGGCATCATCCCGGAGCTGAAGGACATCGAGCATCTCCTCGTCCCATGCGAGCGTGGTTCCATTCAGGAGTCCGGTTCCTGATGCCATGGAGATCGACGTCGCGAGATGACCGAAAAACTCACGGTGCAGGTAATCGGTGACCGAAAGCCATTGCTGGACTTTGAGAAAGGCGTCCGGTTGGGTTCGTTGGAACCATCGGATCTTCGCGGGCCAGTAGCTCGAATGGATCCGACAACCGGTTCGCTGGTGAACGTCCCGGACATCCAGTTCGGATACAAGCCTGGTCGCATCGTCACCGGACCTTTTGTCCGACCACATGAACACTGGCGTGCACGGTGCCCCTGACTGGTCGATCCCCATCAACCCGTGCCAGAAGCTTGTCATACCCACCGCCGCGATCGGTGCACCACCAAAAGCCCGGTTGTTAACGACGCCATCGACGCACATCGTCGCTAGGTCCAGGAGTTGGACGGGGTCCGATTCCGAGCCACCGTCCGGTGTCATTCGCTGTGTGTAGGCCAGTTGTCGTTCGCTACCCGCCACTTGATCTCCGATGCGGTCATAGAGAAGGGCACGAACCGATGACGATCCGACGTCGATCGCCAACACAAGCGGCTCCAGCGCCTCCGAAATACCGATGGTTCGCATGCGTTCTCCCGTGTTCCAAGCGTTGTACCTGCTCGCGCAATGGTCGCACGGATTGATGTGGTACACGCCTCATCCTTCGTCCAGTTGGGAAAATGGCGAAGGTGTACTAACCTTTGGGAAGTAGTCGTGTGTCGTTCTGCGTCGCAAGGTATCGGGAGATGGTTCGTGCACGATGCTTCGGAATCAGCAACGGTGGTGGCTCTCGCTGGAGGAGTGGGTGGCGCGAAGCTGGCGCAGGGGCTCGCCGGTGTCGTACCTGACAGGTCGTTGTCCATCATCGTCAACACCGCCGACGATTTCGATCTGTGGGGACTTCATATATCTCCAGATCTGGACACGGTCATGTATACCCTCGCCGGAATCGCGAACCCGGCCACCGGCTGGGGCATCGTGGATGATACCCATTACACCCTGGCGGGTATCGCTGCCTATGGCCAGGACCCCTGGTTTTCGCTAGGGGACCGGGACTTCGCCACGCACATCCTGCGGACCCGGCGGCTCCGCGAGGGTGAACGCTTGACCGCGGTAACGTCGGATTTGGCGATGGCGCTCGGCGTCGAAACCCGGCTGCTGCCAATGACCGACGACCCGGTCGCCACCATGATCCATAGTGACGGGCAGCTTCTCGCGTTTCAGGATTATTTCGTCGCCCGTCGGCAGCAGGATACCGTGAATGCGGTTTCGTTCACCGGGATCGACCATGCCCGTCCCTCTCCAGAGGTCCTGACCGCAATCGCGGAGGCGTCGATCATCGTGCTTTGCCCCTCGAATCCGATCGTCAGCATCGGCCCCATCCTCGAAGTCTCGGGAAT
>JALZMD010000287.1 GCA_030858375.1 Chloroflexota bacterium | reverse complement strand
CGAGCCACGTTGCAAACAGCGCGAAGGGATCGGACGCAGCCGAGGATTCGTCGAGAACGTCACTCAGGTAATTCCTGCGCATGTTGGCGAGGTGCTCCGTCATCTGGCCCATCTGTCTTTCCACACATTACGTTCGAACTACACCCCGCTGGGGAACTCGTCACCCCTGAATTCGAAGCATATCCTACCGGCGGCGCGATCCGGCCGGTTGGCAGAGCGGGCCAGGGTCGGCGACACTCGACGCAACAGGTTACGGATCGATCGTCCACGCCCGGAGCTTAGCCGACATGCCGGTTTCCTCACCTCATCCCGCCATTCGTATCGCGCTGCTGGCAATTCTTTTTGTCACAGGGATGGCCGGATATCCCGGTTCCTTCGGCGTCATGGCACAGCGCGAAGCCAGCGGTTGTGTGCTGGAACCGTTGTCCCTGCCGCTCTTCGATGCAACCCCGGCGGCCCGGATCGCGGCCACGCCCGCTACGTCGGCGCCAACCATGGACGTCGGCGAGGACGTGATTCTGCCCGCCGTTGAGGACATCGTCGACTGTATCAACACGGGCGATCCGGCACTGCAGTACGCGATCTTTACCCTGCACTACCTGGCTGGGCAGTTTGCTGACTCGTCGATGACGTATCAGCCAGCGTTCGAACAGCAACTAAGCCTGGGGCCCGCAGATGTCGAGCAGTCGTTCGACCTGGTCGGCATTTACGACGTTACCGTGCCTGAGAGCGGTTTCGTTTCGGTCACAATCGAGCTCTCAAGTGGAGGATCCACCTACCGGGATACCCTCGCGTTAGCGAATGTCGACGGAGTGTGGCTCATCGATTCGATCGAGGAGCTCAATCCTCCCGGGTGACGTGCGCGGGCATTAACCGGGGAGCGCCTTGAGTACCCCCTACCCCTGGCGCACGCGCTGTTGGAGAATGAGCCACAGAACGGGGGCGGATTGACGCCCGCGAAACTATCCAGGCGCGTCAAGAAGCGCGCCGCGACAATGATGTCGGGGGAACGTGAAATGGTCACCTTGCGGCAACCGCCTCCTCGGGACGAGGATGAAGGCATCGGGCTTGGTTCAAAAGACATAGCGGTTTTGCAGGAGATCGAGCGGCGAGTGCTGTGGCTCTCGACGCTCATGGTGCATCACGCGAACAACGTCCGGGAAAATCCTGACAAGCCCACCAAGGTCGGTGGGCACCAGGCGAGCTCCGCCTCGGTCGTCACGATCATGACCGCGCTCTACTTCCAGTTCCTCAAAGCGGGAGACCGGACATCGATCAAGCCGCATGCATCCCCGGTGTTCCACGCGTGCCAGTACCTGCTTGGCCGGTTGGATGAAAAGTACCTGATGACACTCCGCGAGCTTGATGGGTTGCAGTCCTACCCGTCGCGTACCAAGGACCCCGATCCCGTCGACTTTTCGACCGGATCGGTCGGACTGGGCGCAGTCGCGCCGGTCTTTGCAGCGTTGGCGGGCCGGTACGCCGAGCTCAAGTTTGGCTCGGTGACGTCCAACCGGTTCATCTCGCTGATCGGTGACGCCGAGCTCGATGAGGGCAACGTCTGGGAGACAGTTGCCGAGGAAGCAGTCCAGGGGCTCGGCAACGTGATTTGGATCATCGACCTCAACCGCCAGAGTCTCGACCGGGTGATACCCGGGATCAAGGCGGCCCGTTTGAAAGCGCTCTTCGCAGGAGCCGGCTGGAGCGTGCTGGAGGCCAAATACGGAACCTCACTGGAAGCGGCCATGTCCGGTCCGGATGGCGAAGCGTTGCGTCAACGGATCGACACGATGTCGAATGAGGAGTATCAGTCGCTTATTCGAGTAAGTGATGGATCGGATTTGCGGCGGCGGCTGGCCGATGTCGCCGACCGGGTGTGGCGGCAGGGCATCCTCGATTCCGTGGCCGAAATCCCGGATGAGCAGCTGCAAACGCTGGTCGGGAACCTGGGCGGGCATGACCTCCCGAAACTGATCCAGGTGTTCAACGAAGCCGACCAGGTCGATCACGCCCCGGTCGTGATCTTCGCCTACACGGTCAAGGGCTACGGCCTGGCCTTTGCGGGTGATCCGATGAATCACTCGCAACTGCTCACGAACACGCAGCTCGATTCCTTGCGAGAATCCTTTGGCATCGACGACGCTCAGGAATGGGCTAATTTCGATCCGGCTTCGACCGCCGGCGAGTGGTGCATCGCCACCGCCGAACGGCTGGCGGAGGACCATGCTTCGCCGCGCCTCGATGTCAAGGCGGTGCCGCCATCGATCGACACGCGGCACCCGAAGCAAACATCGACCCAGGAAGCGTTCGGTCGAACCCTGATCAGGGCCGGCGAAATCCCGGAGATCGGCGAGCGCATCGTCACGATGTCGCCCGATGTGGCGACATCCACGCACCTGGCGGGCTGGATCAACAAGGCGGGCGTGTTCTCGATCGACGAAGCGCACGATTTCGAAGGCGATGCGAAACGGATGTTGCGGTGGCAACCGTCGCCCCGTGGTCAGCACATCGAGCTTGGTATCTCCGAGATGAACCTGTTCATGGCACTCGGCCAGTTCGGGTTGACCGGGGAACTTTCGGGGCAACCGCTGATCCCGATCGGAACGGTCTACGATCCGTTCATCTGCCGTGGCCTCGATGCACTCATCTACGGGCTGTACGTCAACTCCAAAATGATCTTCGCCGGTACGCCGGCGGGCGTTTCGCTGAGCCCGGAGGGTGGAGCGCACCAGAGCACGGTGACCCCTTCGCTTGGGATCGAACTGCCCAACCTCGTCTACTTCGAACCGTCGTTCGGCCGCGAGGTCGACTGGATGCTGCTTGAAGCGTTACGCCAGTGCTGCGACCGCGACAACGGCCTGTCGACGTACCTCAGGCTTTCGACGAAACCGATCGACCAATCGCTGCTGGATGAACCGCTGGCGCGGCTGGGCGAGGAGGAATTACGGCGTCAGGTGCTCGCTGGTGGGTATCGGCTGATCGATCGCACGATCGTCGTCCCAGATCTGCCTCGATCGGATGTGGTGCACATCGCCACCGGCGGCATCATGGTGCCGGAGGCAGTCGAGGCGGCCCGGCGGCTTCATGTAGAAGGCGTCGCCGCCAACGTCATCAACGTCACCAGCGGCAACCGCTTGTACGCAGCCGCGCGGGATGCGCGGAGGGTTCAGCTTCGGGACGCGCACGCGCCACTCGATCTGGGACAGCTGGAAACGCTCTTCCCAAAAGAGGAACGGCGCGCCCCAATCGTGACGGTTCAGGATGGCGCCTCGCACTCACTGGCCTTCCTGGGATCGATTTGGGGCGTTCCGGTGGTCCCGCTTGGCGTCGATGAGTTCGGCCAGTCAGGCGCACGCCAAGCGGTCTACCACAAGGTCGGGATCGACGCGGAGCAGATCTTCAACGCCGGGTTGCTGGCACTTGACCTGATGGACGGCTGATTCAAGACGTACCACTGGGCGCCTTGCAAGTCTCAGGTCGGGCCCGTGCTTGCAAGGCCAGCTGGTCTTCAGTGAATGAATCCAGGGTTGAGATAAACTCGACCGCGACCAGGGCGCCTGCCGGAAGCGCAAGCTACCAGTGACCGCGGAAAGCGGTATCTCGTCCAGTCGACCTCGATGTGAACTGCTCATACCGGAGGGGTTCGCTGAGGTGAGGACGCATCGCCTCGCCGCCACGCACGGTCGGAATATCAAACAGTACATGGCGCCGGGTGTATCCGGCGCCATGTACTGTTTGGTGGGCCTAGGTTCCGTTCGGCCAATGGCACGTCATTCCCGATGGTTACCGGTCGGCGGTGAAGGCCGAAATGCCGTCGTGGAGCGAGTCGGTATCGGCCAACCGGTTACCGGCGGCGCGATCCTGGGGGAAAGCGATCACGCTGGACTTTCCCTGATAGGC
>JALZMD010000286.1 GCA_030858375.1 Chloroflexota bacterium | reverse complement strand
TATCCTTTCCCCACGGTCCGGCGTGCCGGAATCGAGGCGGGCGTGGCGGAATGGCAGACGCTACGGTCTTAAACATCGTTGGGGGAAACCCCGTGCGGGTTCGAATCCCGCCGCCCGCACCGCCATCGGTGCACTACGGCGTGTCCGGAATACTGGTCGGCTGTAGGACTCCCGACGCCCCGGGCTCCTCCGGAGCGGCCGCTGGTGAGGGTACAGACGTGGATGGCGTGGCCTCATCTTCGGAGGTCGGTGTCGCTCGTGTTGGCGTAGTGGGGGCAGTGGGCGATGCCACCGTGGCGGTTGACTCGAGTGTGGGAATCGCCCGTAGCACCGGAACCGCCGCCCGCGAGTTGTCCGATTCCCCAGCCCGCCACCACGGCGATGACCAATGC
Organism: Chloroflexota bacterium; assembly: GCA_030858375.1. GTDB lineage: Bacteria > Chloroflexota > Chloroflexia > Thermomicrobiales > UBA6265 > JACCYX01. The sequence goes on along the minus strand of JALZMD010000286.1, from coordinate 4,725 downwards.
CGCGAGTGTGATGATGGTCACCCAACGTCGCATACCTGGACCTGTCCTCACTCGTTCGACGATCGGGTGCTACGGCGTGCTGCCTGGATCCTCCGGCGGATTTGTCGGCGGCCCATACCCCTCGTAATAGTAGTACCCCATCCCGTCCTTCGGTCGTTGCTGGTTCAGCACGATTCCAAGGAGCCGCATGTTGCCCTTCTGCAGGGACTCGGCCGAGTGCCGGAGCGCATCTCGTCGGGTTTGCCCTGATTTGGCGACCAGCAACACGGCGTCCGTATTCTGGGCAACCACCAGGGGATCGCTCACCGCCAACACCGGCGGAGTGTTCAGGAAAATGATGTCGGCTTCGACGCCGATCCGCTTCAACAATTGCGGAAACGCATCGATGCTGAGCAGATCTGCCGGATTGGGCGGCACTGGTCCGATTGGGATCAACCACAGGTTCTGGACCGCGACTCTCGTGGCCGAATTCTGCCAACGCTCGTCCGGGTGCGTCAGCAACCTGGTCAGGCCCCTGTCGTTAGGGATGCTGAAGATCTTGTGTTGGGTCGGCTTACGCAGGTCAGCGTCGACCAAGATTGTGCGCAACCCCGCCTGAGCCATGACGACTGCCAGATTGGCGCTGACGGTGCTCTTGCCTTCGCCTGGACTGGAACTCGTGATCGACAACGTATCGATCTGCTTGCCCGCCGAAGCAAATTCCAGATTTGCCCGCAGCATCCGGATTGCCTCCGCCGACAGCGATCTCGGTTCGCTCACCACGTAAACCTGGTTACCCCCTGGTCGCAGGTTCGGGATCGCTCCAATCGTCGTCAACAGCGGCGCACTCGTCAGGCCGAGGTAATCGGAATCGGCCTTGACCGAGTTATCCATGTATTCAAGCAGCGCCACGGCGCCCAGCGCGATCAGCAGCCCAACGAACGCGCCCAACAGCGTGTAGAACGCCACTCGCGGCGCGTACGGCGTGCTCGGCGCCGTCGCCGGATCGGAAACCGTAACCTGCACTCGGGTGGCGGCCACGCCCCCGACGACTTGCTCCGATTGCTGTTGTACGGATTCCACCAACAGGTCAAGCTGGGCGAGCGCGATCTCGACCTCGGTAATGCGGTTCTGGATCTCGGCGTTCCCCTCGTTTCCTGAAACGTCAAGTTCCGCCAGTTCAGTGCGCAGGGTGACACGCTCGGCTTCCAGTTCGGCTAACCGGTCCTCGATACTCGATACCTGAACCTGGTACTGGTTCGCGTCTATGTCGTTGACGTAGTTAATGAATTCGCGTCCAATGGTGTTGGCGATGTTTGCGGCAAGGTCGGGATCGGAGTTCGAGACCGAAACCCGAACCAGCTGGGTATCCCGGATCGTGCTCGCCGTGACATCCGCCCGCAACTCATCGGCGGTGTATGGCAATTCCAGGGACGCAATCGTCTGGTCCATCACTGGATTGAACGTGATCAGGGAGCGATAGGTCTCCCCCAGCTCCTGGCTGAGCCGCACCGCGTTAACATCCAGCGTCCCGGTTACCGGCGGATTAATCCTCAGCACCACTCTGGTCGAATAGAGCGGTTGCTGTCGGTCACTGACGATGAAAGCGGTGGCCCCGGCGATAATCGGTGCAAGCAGCAAAAGCCACTACCACCTGCGCCCGATGCACACCAGCTGGCGCAAATCCAACTCCACTCAAGACCCCCGATGTGATAGCAATGTAACAGCGAACTCGGCCTCAACTCCCTGGCCGGTTCGAGACTCATTGGCTGCAAGTGTGGGCCCACGTCTGAAATCGTGCATGACAAACCGCTGGTGCATACGGCCCATGACCGTTGCCTATTGAACCGTACCCGTACCCGCAGCCTGGATGCCCTCATGATCGACCTTCATCTTCACCTGCTCCCCGAAGTCGATGACGGCTCGTCGTCGCTCGAAATGACCAACGCCATGCTTGCTCGGCTCTCCGCGATGGGGGTGACCAGGGTGGTCACCACCCCGCACCTGATGCAACCGCTGAACCACGAATATCAGCTGCTGGTCCAAACCACCCTCGATACGATCCGCCCCCTCGCCGTCACACATGGTCTCGATATCGACCTCGGCTATGAGCACGTGCTGGTTCCTGGTCTGGCTTCCCGGCTGCAGTCTGGCGAACAGTCCACCATGGCCGGCAGTTCCGCGGTGCTCGTCGAACTGCCATTCGTCGGCTGGCCTCAGCACTCCGAGTCCTCTCTCTTCGCGTTGCGGGTGGCTGGCTACGTTCCGATCCTCGCCCACCCCGAGCGGTACGTCGAGGTCCAGAAGAACCCCGAACTTGCGATTGTGGCTGGCGAACAGGGCGCCGTCCTGCAGCTCACGTCAGGCAGCTTCGCCGGTGTCTATGGCAAGGCCGTCGAGCGCTCGGCCCGCAAGCTGCTGGACCTGGCCATCGACCGCGATGTCGTCGTCGTCCTCGCCTCCGATGCCCACTCCGATGGCCAGCGGCTGACCCAGGTCCCCGCCGGCATCAAGTGGGTTCGCGCCCATCTTGCCGGGGGAGACGCCGTCGTCGAATGGTCGACCAGTGTCGTGCCTTCGCTCTTGTTGCAAAGCAAGCCGGTTCCCTCATTCGACCAGTGGGTTGCAACCACCTCGCCCAACCGGAGCACCGAAGACCGGGAACCCCGGGCATCAACCCGCCCACCACGCTGGCGCCGATTGTTCGGCTGAACAAACACTCCGGTCGGCCGCGTCATCGTCTTCGAGGAACGTCACCTGTACTCACGGCCAGCGATATCACCATCGCTCATCATCCTGAGCGGACTGTCAAGATTGGTGTGTCCCATCGCACAATGATTTCTGTGCGGTTGTGGCAGCGCAGAGATGCCTGCTCCGCCCGTCGACGCGCACGACAGTCGGCTTGGACAGACCACTGGGTACCGCGCATATTCAGATTGTCATTCCTCGCATGTTTCCATGAAGAGTCTCCCGCGAAGCGGCATGGGGGTTGCGGACACTATTGCCGGCTGCGCCATATCCAGCCCGGCCGAGATGTCTCGCTGACGCTCGATGTAACAGATCGAGGAAGAGCTGCAAACGTCAATCAGCCGTGGACGCCGTATTTAAGTAATCGCGCTTTCCACCCGCGAAGGTCGGCGGCTTCGACCCCATGGATTTCTTCGGCCCCTCCGTCAGACGCCGGCATCCTCGGTGGCATCTCCAAACATCGGCGTCACGATCTGCGGAAAGACGCGGCGTCCATACTGTTCTATCGATATTGCCTGCGTTGGGCACACGCGCGCGCCCGCAAACAGTTGCTCGACCGTCGCCGTGTCCTCATTCTCGATCACCGCAACGCCTGTTTCTTCATCAAGGACATAGATACCCGGCGCTACGGTCGTGCATTTCGCATTCGCGATGCACCGGCGTGGATCGATTTTGACCACGACGCCGTTGTGATTCGAACTTGAAGCCATGCTGCTCCTGCCTTTCAGGTTTCCTGGGCCGGGACGCGGAATCACCGCGCGGTGACCGCCACTGGCACCTCCACGAACTCCACACCGGTTTCGCGGGGATCCGCACGTCCCGAGCTTGCTTCGGCCAGCCATCGCTTGAGCGGCTCCCGCTCCTCCGGCTCGACGTTTACCGTGAACGTCACATTATCAGCATTGTACGTGACTCCGGTGAGCGTGAACGTGCTCGAGCGGAGGGCGTTTTCGATCCTCCCTGATTCGGTGTGGCCGATCGCCACCTCGATGACATGCAATGGGCGACGCTCCACGATGCCGGCCGCCTCGACCGCCGCTGAAACGGCCGAACCATAGGCCCGGATCAGCCCACCCGCACCAAGTTTGATGCCCCCGAAATAACTGGTGACGATCGCCAGCGTATCCGTGATATCCCGGTGAACAAGAACATCGAGCATAGGCGTGCCGGCCGTTCCTGCCGGCTCCCCGTCATCGTTCGACCGCTGCAGGCGGCCACCCGGCCCAATCCTCCACGCCGTGCAATGATGGTTTGCGTCCCAGTGGCGCTTCCGCTCGGCATCGATCGCGATCCGTGCGTCCGGCTCGGCAGGAACCCGGACCAGCGAACACATGAATCGCGACTTTCGAACATCCGTCTCGGTCTCGATGTCACTCGCGATCGTCCGTTCAAATCTGGAACACATGATGTTTGGATGACCTCGGGCTTCGATCAGGCATCACCGACAGGTGTGAGCAGAAAAGAGTGTGGACTGGACCACCCTGCACAGCCGGTACTCCGGATAGGATAATGGACGTGGGTTTCATGACCATCCCGGACACCCATCCGTCTTTCACCGGTGCGAACGTTCATTGACATGAAGACGGCCCGGGGATACATGAGTCACAACGAGAGTCACCAGGGAACCACGCCGTGGGAGGGTGTCACGCTGGAAATGCCACCGCCATCCCGAACGTAACCAATCACGAGGAGAACCGCATTGGGACCGTCACCATCGCACGTCGATATCACCCTCATCGGTGGCGGCATCATGAGCGCCACGCTGGGCATGCTGCTCCGGATGGTCCGGCCCGACGCCACCATCGCTGTCTTCGAGCGCCTCGACCGGGTCGGGGTCGAGAGCTCCGATCCCTGGAACAATGCCGGTACCGGGCACGCGGCCCTCTGCGAGTTGCACTACACGCCCCGGAATGTCGATGGCATCGTCGACATTCAGAAGGCATTGGTCGTCAACGAACAGTTCCAGCTTTCGCTTCAGTTCTATGCCTGGCTCGTTGA
>JALZMD010000279.1 GCA_030858375.1 Chloroflexota bacterium | reverse complement strand
CTGACCGGATGTCGTTGATCACGTCATTGGTAAACGTCTCGGACGTCACGTACATGATCGACAAGTCGTTGTTGATGGTGAGCGCCTTGTGCCCGATGGCGTGAAGCAGGTGAGTCTTGCCAAGACCTACTCCACCGTGGACGAAGAGCGGGTTGTAGGGACCTCCGGGATGATCCGCCACCGCCAGGGAGGCGGCGTGCGCCAGGCGGTTTGAACTGCCGACAACGTATGAGTCGAATGTCAGGCGCGAATTGAGGCCGTTCGGGGCGGTTGGTGAAAGTTCAAGCTGCTTGTTGGTCACGACCCCGTCGCTAGCGGGCTGCGCGGGTCTGGTTCGCCGCTCAGGCTGACGGGCCCTCGGCTCCGCAAGCTTCGCGCCAACATCTGCCAGGTGCGGCGGGGTGGACATGCCTGCCTTATCGGCCACCGTGAAGGTCGCCTGGATGGGGCGGCCGATGATGCGGGTGAGTGCCTTTTCGACCTGCGGCGCGTATCGGTTTTGCAGGGTGGAGGCGGCATACGAGTGCGGCGCGGTGACGATGGCTACATCGTCTTCGACCCCGGCCAGCCCAGTATGAAGAAACCAGTTCGTGAACGCATTGCGCGTAATGCTGGTTTCGAGATCGGCGAGCACCGCTTGCCAAAGCTGGCGGGCGTTCATGCTCTCCACGACGATCTGGCCTCCTCGTGAACTGGGGAATACAGGAATCCCGGCGGATCGGTGACGGACCACCCGCGACGGGCCCGACGTTCCGGGAAACCATGACCACTGCGTGCCTGCAGCGGCAACGTGTACGTTCAATACACCATCGTACAGCCTGCGGCCACCATCATGGTAGACTCCCTGCGTACTTTTCCGGGTTGTGCCATGCGCGGAGACAGCCTGGATAACCCACGGTCGTGCCTGTCAACCGGTTATCGTGGGTCCATACGCGACTCTTCTTCCATTGTGATTGTTTTCCATGACAGTTTCGACATTTCCATCCTTGAATAGCGCTTGTTCGTTTCCATCGTCGGAACCGACGGCGCAGGACCGGGCGGCTGCCCAGGCACTGCTCGTCGAGAACAGGATTGGGCCGCGTGACGGCCACGGCAAAACAGCCGTGGTCGCGATGAGCGGCGGCGTCGACAGTGCGGTGACCGCACTCCTGATGCGGGAGCGTGGGTACCGTGTGGTGGGCATGAATCTTCGTCTCTTTTCACCGGAGGATGAAGATCACCGCGCCAATCCTTGCTGCGGCATTCCGGCGATGGATGACGCCCGGGCGACGTGCGCCACGATCGGCGTGCCATTCTACGCCGTCAACATGGAAATCGAGTTCGGGGAGGCTGTCGTCCAGAAGTTCGTCGACGAGTATGCTACAGGGCGAACCCCGAATCCCTGTCTCGAATGCAACCGCCACGTCAAGTTCCGACATCTCGTGCAGCGCGCGAAGCAACTCGGGGCTCATTGCCTGGCAACCGGGCATTACGTTCGTCTTGAAACCGGTCAGGATGGCGGTCGTGTGCGCCTCCACCGGGCGCTCGATGGCAACAAGGATCAGAGCTACGTTCTTTACACCCTGTCCCAGGAGCAGTTGCGATTCCTCCAGTTTCCGCTGGGCCGGCTCACCAAGCCAGAGGTGCGGACATTGGCTCGCGGCTACGGCTTACCGGTGGCCGATAAGGCCGAGAGCCAGGAGATCTGTTTCGTCGGCAATCGCTCCTACGCTGATTTTGTGGCCAGGCGGCGGCCGGACGTGACCGTTCCCGGCGACATTGTCAACCAGGGCGGCGACGTGCTTGGTTCGCACAAGGGACTTGTGAATCACACGGTTGGGCAACGGCGCGGCATGGGCATCGCCGGAACGAAACCATATTTCGTATTGCAGCTGGACACAACAGCCAACCGGCTGATAGTGGGTGAGCGAACCGAAGCCCAGGCGGTGGCGATCGCGGCGAGCGATGTGTCGTTTACCTCGGGCGAATGGCCGGTGGCGCCGTTCCAGAGCGACATCGCCGTCCGGTATCGCGGGAAACCAGCCCGTGCGACGGTGATGCCCGTGTCGGCGGATGAGCGCACGGTGACGGTCGCGTTTCCACCGGAGGGCGGACCGATCGCGTCGCCCGGCCAGGCAATCGTTTTCTACAACGGTGATGAAGTACTGGGTGGCGGCACGATCGAACAGGTTTCGCGGCAATTGCCCCCTGCTGAGCCCGCTTGAGGGTCAGGCGGCCATGTCGAAACCCCTGCGCATGCGCAATAATCGATGACAAGATCGTGGGCTGATTGCCTGGGGGTACAGGAGAAGATATGAACGCTATCAAAAACAAGGGGGTGTTGGCAGGGATCGCCGCACTCCTGATCTTCATACTGATCGGAGTGGGACTCTACCTGCTCGGCGGTGACGACCAATCGGCGCTCGAACGCCTCCGCGACATTGCGATCATCTTCGTGGTGCTCACGTCTGCGCTGTCCGTTGTTTTCCTGGCCGGGATTACCGTTGCCCTCATCCTCCTGTTCATGCAGCTCAAGGACAAGGCGATGCCGATCCTCGATGAGACGACCGGCACGATCAACCGGATCCGTGGTACGACCAACTTCATAACCGAAGAGGCGGTCAAGCCCTTGGTCACGGTTGCGAGCAAGTACTCCCGGTTCCGGACGATGTCACGCGTGGTGACCGGCAAGCAAACGAAGCCATTGAAGATCCAGAAGATTGAAAAGAAGCAGTAGGCGATGAGGCTCAACATGCCCGAATATCTGGATTTCCACCTGCTGCGGGAACGCGAGGATCACGCTGCGACCCAGGGCTTCGCGGGTGGCCTGGCGCTGGGAATCCTGCTTGGTGTGGTGCTGGCGCTGGTCTTTGCCCCACGTCGTGGCGACGAGACCCGGGCTGCCGTCGCCCAGGTAGCGCACGATGCCAGGGAAAGGGCCGTCCACCTGGTCGCTCGCGGCGATGGGCATGACGAAACAACCGATTTCGG
>JALZMD010000260.1 GCA_030858375.1 Chloroflexota bacterium | reverse complement strand
TCGGATTGATGCTGACGGTACTTGGCATCGGTAGTCTGATCGGTGGACTGCTTTATGGTGCGTTCGGCCACCAGTTTCGCGCCCATCGCCGCGAGATTTATCTCATCGGCGTGGCCTCGTTTCCGGTGATGCTTTGGGTTTTTGTGACGCGGGTGCCTTATCCTGCGATGGTCGTCTCGGCCTTCCTGGCCGGGCTCTTCAGCGGGCCGATCAACCCGCTGCTGGTCACGGTCCGCCTGGAACGGATTCCGAAGGAGCTTCGCGGCCGCGTCTTCGCGACCTTCTCCGGCCTCGCCGGAGCGGCCACACCGCTCGGCATGGTCATCGCCGGCTGGCTGCTGGAGATGAACGGGGTCCGATCCGGGCTCACGATTCTCGCCTCGGTCGCCACTGTGTTCACGATCGGGCTCTGGCTCACGAAACCGCTTCGCGAGATGAACAGTGTCCCGGTCGAAACCGTCAACGCGAGGCCGGGTCGACCACCGTTGGCACGTCCAGATCCGCGAATGGATTCGGAATCGAGCTGAGCAGCAGGTGGGTGCACTCGTCCTGCGGGTTGGCGATGACCTCGTGCGAATCGCCTGGCTCCACCACCTTGCAGTGGTTCAGGACCATGATCTCGTCGGCCAGCATCCGGGCGCTCAGCAAATCGCGCGTAATGTAGAGCATCGCGATATTGGTATCGCGGACCAGCCGGTTCAGGATTTCTGCCCGGATCGAGACATCCAGCATCGAGGTCGGCTCGTCGGCAATCAGGATCTCGGGGTCGGGCGCCCGCGCCCGCGCAACCACCACTCGCTGCCGTTGTCCGCCCGAGAGTTGATGCGGATTCTTGTCGATGAACCGGGAAGCGGGCGTCAGCCCGACGGCTTCCAGCATTTCGATTGCCCGCGCCCGGGCCGCCTTGTTGCCCATGCCCTTGTAATTCTGCAGCGGCCGCATCAGTCCATGCAGCACGGTGTGGGCCGGGTTGAGCGCGGAGTAGGGATCCTGGAAAAACCATCTGGATATGGCTCCGGTAGTCCCGAAGTGCCTTGCCACGCAGCGACCGGACCTCGGTTTCGCCGAACCGGATCGATCCGGAATCGTACTTCTCGATCCCGGTTACCAGTTTGGCGATGGTGCTCTTGCCGCTGCCTGATTGCCCGACCAACGCCGTGATCTTGCCACGTTCGAGCGTAGACGAGACATCGTCGACGGCGACCACGGTCGATGCCTTGAGACCCCGCCGCCGTGAGAACGTTTTTCCGAGATTCGTAACCGTCATCACGACCGGCTCGGTTTTCGCCGGCGGCGAGAGGAGGGACTCTCGTCGGGCTCCCTCTCCAGATTCCTGCCCTGATGTGGAATCGTGGGATTCGCCGGCCTGGACCCAGAGCTCGCGGTAGGCATCCAGGAGCATGTTCGAGTAGGGATGTTTCGGGTGCTCCAGCAGTTCGCAGGCGGGTTGGGTATCGACGATTTGCCCGTTGTACATGACGGCGGCGCGATCGGACACCTCCATGATTGCGCCGAGGTCGTGGCTGATGATCAGCACCGAGAAGCCGAGCCGCTGTTGCAGTTCCTTGAGGTTCTGGAGGATCGAGCGCTGGACCACGTCGTCGAGTCCCGTCGTCGGTTCGTCGAACAGCACGAATGAGGGTTCGAGCACGAATGAAAGCGCGAGGCAAACCCGCTGCTTCATGCCGCCTGAAAGCTCATGGAGAAAGAAGCGGAGGTATTGCAGGTCGATGCTGACCACCCTCCAACACCGCTTCGGCCCGGCGCCGCGCGGAAGCGTCCGAATCGTTGGTGTGGGTCTGGATCACATCGACGAACTGGTGCTCGATGTTGATGACCGGGTTGAGCGAATTCATGCTGCCCTGAAAGACGGTCGAGATGTCCTTCGAACGCACTTGCCGCAGTTCCTCGTCCGAGAGGTGGGTGATGTCCCTGCCCTTGTAGAGCGCCCGCCCCCGGTGATCGTGCCGGGCCGTTCGATCACGCACGGGCGACGCGACGGCGTAATGCTGCCAATCGATCTCGACCTGGGGGGACGTCCGTGTCACCAGGTCGACGGCGGAGATCGTCGAGCGGCGAACCGATGGGATCACAATTCGGCTGACCGGCGATCATGACGCGATCTCGCTGGTGACGAAACATACCATTGTCGCCAGCCCCGATCACGAGGCGATCCTTCGCGAGGGTGGCGTGCTGGTGACGTCGTGGTTGGCGAAGTTGTTCTTGTGTACGGGATCCCCCTTGAGGGTTCCCGTCACTTCCCCCGAGATGCCGGAATTTCCGACTAAGGATCCACGCGCTTCGGGCCACGTTGGGCCACTCTTGCCCTACAGCGCAATAACCTGGTCGCCCTCGCGGTCTTTCCGGGTCGGCACCCCGAGGGTGGCGAGCAGCGTGGCCAGTTCCTCGCATTCGACAGCGGTAATGTTGGCGAGCGGGGGGCGCGCCGGTCCGGCCCGATAGCCGAGGATTTCCATCGCTGCTTTCATCACCGATACCTCGTACCCCGGCCGGCGCTGGCGCAGTGCGTAGATCGGGCTCACCACCCGCTGGTGGTAGGTGGCCAGTCTGGCGTAGTCGCCGGCGCTTGCCAGCCGGTACAGCTCGCCAGACGCCTCCGGCCAGAAACAGGCCAGTGACGATGTGAAGCCCTCGGCCCCAGCGGCGAAGTACGGCGCCACCAGGTCATCACCGGTCCCGGCCAGCCAGATCACCCGATCATCGCCACAGTGCTGGTTCACGTGCTCGAGAATCTGCTGGAAGAGGCGGACGTCACCGCGTCCATCCTTGAAGGCAATCACCTGTGGGACCTCGTTGATGAGCCGTTCGGCCATCTTCGGCGTGAACAGGGCGGCGTCCCGCGCATACGGGATCACCGGCAACGATGTGGCGGCCGCGATGTCGGCGTAATACGCGATCAAGGCGTCCGGATCAGGCTTCCCGTAATAGGGAGAAACAATCATCACCGCGGCCGCCCCGGCCCGTTCCGCGGCCTGGGCGAGTTCGGCGCCGAGACGCGGGCCGACGCCCGCTGCTGCGATCACGGGCTTGGCGCCCGCCACCTCGACCGTCGCGGCCACGATCTCGTTCGCTTCGCCCGGAGTCAGGGCGAAGAATTCGCCGGTGCCGCTCGGCGCCACAATCGCGCTGACCGCGCTCTCGGCCAAGATCGCCGCGTTTTCGCGAACGGCGTCGAGATCGACCGAGCCATCTGCCGCATACGGCGTGATCGGGAACGCCAGGGCGCCCCGCAGGGACGCGCGAAGGTTGGCGGTGGAATGGACAGGGTGTGAAGAGGTCGTCGTCGCCATCGTTATGCTCCTGTTGAGACATGGGCGGTCGGCATTCCGCCGTTTCGAACTCCCGCCAATGGATTGACAAGAATTGCATGTTCCGGAATCATGATCCGAGTCGGGTCGCAAGTCAACTTGCAACGACTGTCCAAGAGCGAAAAGCCCATCGCGCCGTTTCCCCGGCCCGCACCCTGGTCGTTGTGGAGTGGAAAGGAAATCCTGTGAAGATCGCAGACATGATCGTGACACCCGTTGCCATCGCCGATGCTCCGCTGCGGAACGCGCCCGGCATCCACGAACCGTACGTGAACCGCCTGATCGTCGAACTCGTCGCGGAGGATGGCAATTCCGGATTTGGCGAAGCCGCCTACTCGACGCAGATGCACGACGATCTGGAGCAACTCCGCCCGGAGATCGTCGGCAGTGACTCCGCCAACCAGAACCGGTTGTTCGAGATCGTGGCGGCGCACCTCGATGCCGACCCCGAAAGCCGGCCCGATCCGGTGCTGAAGAACTTCGCCCTCCCCGCCAGCAAGGTGAAGACGGCCCTGCCTCGCACCTACAGCCCGATCGAGGTTGCCGCGCTTGACCTTACCGGGCGTTCGCTCGGTATTCCCGTCGCCGAGTTGCTCGGCGGGCGCGTCCGGGACACGGTTCCGTTTAGCGCCTACCTCTTCTACAAGCACGTCGGCGGTGGCGGCGAGGGGGAAGACGCGCGCGAAGATGTCTACGGTGAGGCGATGAGCCCGGAGGGCGTCGTCGACCAGGCCCGGAAGATGATCGACCGATACGGGTTCAAGAGCATCAAGCTCAAGGCTGGTGTCTTCCCACCTGACGATGAGATCGAGGCGATCCGCGCCCTGCGGCAGTCGTTCGGAGCTGATGTGCCGCTCCGGATCGACCCAAACACGGCCTGGACGGTTGAAACATCGATCCATGTCGGCAAGGAACTCGCCAACGACCTCGAATACTTCGAGGATCCAACCGCCGGGATCGGTGGCATGGCCGCTGTCCGGCGCGCGCTCCTTGCCGAAGGCATCGATATCCCGAACGCGACGAACATGTGCGTCACCGCGTTCAGTCACATCCCGGAATCGGTGCGTGAGGACGCCGTGCAGGTGGTCCTTGGGGATCACCACTACTGGGGCGGCCTGCGGGCCACGGTCGAGCTGGGACGGATCTGTGACACGTTCGGGATTGGCATGAGTATGCACTCCAACTCCCACCTTGGCGTGTCGCTGATGGCGATGGTCCACCTTGCGGCGGCCACCCCGAACCTGACGTATGATGCCGACACCCACTACCCGTGGCTCCACGAAGCCGACGAGATCATCGTCGGTGGCAAGGTCGCCTTCCACGATGGGGCCGTCGCCGTACCAACCACGCCCGGACTCGGATTCGAGATCGATCGCGATGCCCTGGCGCGCGGGAATGAGCGGTTTCAACGCATCTCCTACCGGGACCGCGACGATGCCGGCTACATGCGGCGCACCGTCGATCCGGCTTGGGAAAAGAAACTCCCGCGCTGGTAGCCAGGATCTTCAATGGAAACGTTGTCGCCCAGCGAACCGAATCCCGATGGATCCGGGCAGCCGGAGATCAGAGCGACCGGCCTGTCGGAAGTCGACCGTGCGATCGATGCCCACTACGATGACCTCTCGGCGGGTCAGCGCCGGGCGATCGACCGGTTGCTGGCTGATACCCGATACGGGGCGGTGGTGTCCGCGCCGCAGCTGGCCGACGCGATCGGGGTCAGCGAGTCGACGATCACCCGGGCTGCCCAAACGCTCGGTTTTACAGGGTTTCCCGATCTGCAACGCCACCTGCGGGCCCGGTTCGTGGCCCCGGTCCAGGATCGGCTTGCCCCACTCGAAGCGGAGGCAGCCGAAACCGAAAGCCTGGCCCGGCACGTCATGCTGGATGACGCGGCACGGATCCGGGAGATGGCCGAAGACCTCGCACCCGAGGATATCGAGGCGGTCGTCCAAGCCCTCGTCGGGGCGGGGCGAGTCCTGGTGTTCGGTGAACGCGGCTCGCACGGCCTGGCCCTCATGCTGGTGATGGGGCTGCGGCTGGTGCTGTCGGACGCTCGGCTCCTTACCCAGCACGCTGGCGACGTGCCGGATCAACTGCTCGGCCTGGAATCGGACGACGTCGTGGTCGCGGTGAGTTTCCGCCGCGTCGACCGGATGACGGTCAACGTCCTGCGCCAAGCCCGATCGGTCGGGGCCACGGCGATCGCATTGACCGACCACCGGTCGAGCCCGGCCGCCCGCGCCGCGGATCTCACCCTCATCGCCCGGACCGGCATCCTGAGGCTGATGCCGTCCTTTGCACCCGGGGCGAGCCTCGTCAACGCGATCCTCGAAGAAGTCGCCGTTCGCACCCAGCCGGGGGTCGCCGCCCGCTTGCGCGACGCCGAAGACCTTTGGACCAAGTTCGGGAGCTATGCCGAAACTTAAGGCGTGTTGCACAGGAGTTGATGGGCCCGAATTCATGTACGGTTGCGGCAGCGCAGCGATACTTGCTCCGACCTTGTGTCAGCGAAAGACACGCAGGGTGTCGCGGGCCAAATCGGACACCAGGATCGACAAGATTCGGGAATGGCCAGATGCGATTCACGTCCGGCCGTGCGGATTGTGATGATGCGCGTCGTGAGAAAGTGATTTGCCGGGCCTCCGAATCGGCCTACCCGATCGTGATCCGGGGCTCGGAATCTTTCTTTTTGGCGAACCCCCCGCCCCACTCCATGTCATCCCAGCCCCATTTGGTCCGGCCCTGTTCGCGGTCAAAGGCCGAGCCCCACTGGAGCGCATGGTCACGCTTCTCGATGTCATTGTCGTCGAAGGCCGAACCCCATTTCAGCGCCCCATCGGCATGGGTGGCATCGTTGTCGTTGAAAGTCGACCCCCAGTTCGACCGCTCGCGGGGAGCCGCCGGTTGCTTCGGCATGGGCGCAGGTGGTGGGGAACCCATGTCCATCCAGGTCGCCGGTCCGTTCGGGAACGACGGCATCGGTTGAATGGTTGGCCGGGGCGTTCGCTGTGGCCGCGGCGATTGGGTCGTGGTTCGCTGGGGACGCTGCTGTTCGGCTGGTTGAGACTTGTTCTTCCGGCTGAAGAGGTTGGCGAGCGCGAAGATCGCGATCGGCAAGAAGAAGCCGAGTTCGGACACCATTCCCAATATTCGCTCGATGATGTCCTGCATGTTGGGATCCATGGTCGATGGCTGGCAATGCTCTACGACGCCGATCTTCGACGGTCGTGCGTTAATGACGAGTATAGATGACAACCATTTGTTGGGCTCATACGGACTTCGGGGAGACAGGTGGCACACGTGTTTGTGGATTAGGGGGCAACCTGAGCCGGCACTGAGCGCAGCGAATGGGCGGTGACCCGAGGTCCGCCACCCCGATGCCACGGGCGATCACGTCTCCAGCGGGGCCATGATCGCCCCGACCCACCGGGCAGGTGTCGGCATCGCGGGATCATCTACTGATTACCTGAAGTCCGTATCAGTGGGTGTCCGACATTCTCAGGAATGAACCATGCGCCCGTTCCCCGCAACAGGGTAGGTGAAGGAC
>JALZMD010000234.1 GCA_030858375.1 Chloroflexota bacterium | reverse complement strand
ACACCCACGTCTTCGCTCAGCAGTTCCCGATCATCGATGACGACGGCAAGGTCTTCGACCACATGCACCGGGCGCGGGAACGCGGCGTGATCTTCGATGTCGGGCACGGCGCCGGCAGCTTCTGGTTCCGGAACGCGATTCCGGCGATCCAGCAGGGCTTCATTCCCGATTCGATCAGCACCGACCTGCACACCGGCAACGTGGCCGGGGTGGTGATCGACATGCTGACGTGCATGAACAAGCTGCTCGCGATCGGGGTGCCGCTCGACAGCGTGATCGCGCGTTCGACCGTTGCCCCGGCTCGCGAGATCGGCCGGCCCGAGCTCGGCACGCTCACGCCGGGAAGACCGGCCGACATCGCCGTGCTCGCGCTCGACGAGGGCGACTTCACGTACGTCGACTGCGAACGGACAACGATGCCGGGAAGCCAGCGCCTGCGCTGCGAGATGACGATCTACGGCGGGGAGATCGTCTACAACCCAAACGGCCGGGGCCTGACCGCCTGGGAGCAGGACGCGATCGACAACCCGGTCCCGTTCTACGTGCGGTCGCAGGAGTTCTAGATCGCGGCAACTCGACCCAGCCTGTCCGCGTGCGGCCAATCGCCGTAGTACGTTGCACCGGGTTCTGGGCTAACGTCCGCAAGTATGCGAGCCGGTTCCGGCTTTGGTCAGCGCTGGTTATCGGGCCGTATTCATCGACAGCCGGGGCCAGAACCATGGCCGCGGTACCCGCGACGCACGGCCCTATACCTACTAACTGATGGCCTACTCCTGATCGCCAATGGGCTGCGCGAATTCCCAATTGTGGCCGGCAGGATCGGCGAAGCATGCTGTGCGCATACCCCACGGCTTGTCCTCCGGGCCATTGATCAGGGCAATGCCCTTTGCGGCAAGCGCGGCGCACCTGGCATCGATATCGTCCACCACGATCGCCAACTGGACGCGCGACCCGGCATCGGGGCCCGCCACTCGGGCGGGGGCAAGCTGCTCCCGCGCAGCCGGGATGGTCAACAGGTTGATCAAGATATCGCCGAGCTTGTAGGCGGCGGCGTAGTCGTCCCCGAACGCCAGCTCCAGCTCAAATATGTCCTGATAGAAAGCCTTGGCGGCCGGCAAATCCTCGACGAAGAGGTTGATGAGCGAAAGGCTCTTGAGCGGTGCGTGCATTGGTCTCCCATGGATTCGGGCCGGGTCAGGGTCGATTCCGCTGATCCCTGCGATGCAGTATATCCATCCACCGACTGCACGCTTCTTCTCGTTTGCGCCGATTGCGGCCGGGGCAAGAGAGGTCCCTACGAGGCTTTACAGCCGATCGCAGAAAGGTTGACGATCTTCACGGAGGACGGGCGGAGCATCCAGCAGGGCGATACCGCTGCGCGGCCTCGTTCCTCGGAATGACAATACACGCTTCGCGCCGCACCGGCGAAGCAGGCCGCCAACGATGGCGACGGCTCAGTTCGAGCCCACCGCGGTCAGCATGCCAAAGTCGATAGCTGTAGAATGCCAGAGCCCGTTCGAGCCAATGGACATGTTCGCGTTCATCCCGGCGACCGACCTTTCCATGTAACCGTTGCGAACGTTCACGAATACAAGTCTTCGCGTGAACCTGGCGAGGCCGGGTTCACGTTGGCGACACCAGGCAATCACCGCCCCATGGCCGGCAATCGAGGCGCTGCCCTCGGTTGCGCCTCGGGAAGTGCTCCGTTGACCGGCCACGACGAGATGGCCCTTCGCAAGGCCGAATCAGAACTTGGGCTGGTTCGTGACGCCGACCGGATCTCCGCCCTGCAGGAAATCGAAGTCGCAGCCCTGGGGCGCCTGGGTGACGTGCTCCAGGTAGAGACGCCCGTAGCCGCGGGTAAACGATGGCGCCGGTGGCCGCCACTCGGAGCGGCGCGCCGCCAGCTCGGCCTCCTCGACGTGGAGGTGCAACCGCCGCGCGGCGACGTCCAGCTCGATCCGGTCGCCATTGCGGACGAGCGCCAGCGGACCGCCGATCGCGCTCTCCGGCGCGACGTGGAGCACGAT
>JALZMD010000229.1 GCA_030858375.1 Chloroflexota bacterium | reverse complement strand
CATGAAGCCACGTTTGATGGCGTTGATATTCCTTCCAGGAAATGGATGTCGCATTTGCTCTTGACAGACGGTGAACTTAACTATACCATGTGGAGGTATTCAGCTTTTAGGAGATTGCTCCAGCGTCGTTATCACCAATTGTTCCATCACAACTGACAAATTAGCCTTCAAACATTCGGTTCAATAAAGAGGACTGGTCAATCGTTTGACCGACCCTCTGCACTCAAGGGAAGGAGGGTTCCATGTCAGGTGTGAAGTGGGGCTAGCAGTCAGCGGAGCGGTGCAGGCGGGTTCATCAAGAAGGAGGGTTCCATGTCAGGTGTGAAGTGGGGCTAGTCGGCATAGCAATTTTGACGGTTCGAACCCGGCTATGTCCTATATGGTTCATCCATTAGTCATCCCCCAATCGTTTCCAAACTCAATATTCGTTTGTAAAACCCCTTGCCTTGAACGGGACCAACGGGTATAACCCAAGTGGGCGTTGTGCATCACGCATCGCGCAACCACTCGGGCTATAAGGCAACCACCGGCCTTCATTCCCGGGATCGCCTGGCAAAGGGTCCGATGATCAATATTCCCTTGCGCGTGAGATTCTGGCTGGTCCTCCTTAGCGCGGCAGCTGCGATAGCGGTAGGCCTTGGCCTGTCGACGACCCAGTCCCTCTCTCGGGAGGATTGGTCCGTTGCCATGGCCCTGTTTGTTGTGATTACGGTGATCGAACGGCTGGATGTTTCGATTCCGATTTCAACCGGCACACTGCGCGTTTCGGTAGGTGCCCCACTGGCGCTCGCGGCGGCCATGCACATGGGAGTGGGCATTGGGTGTCTTATCGTGCTCACCGGTCATCTCATTGATTCCATCCTGGCCCGCCGGGACCCTCTCAAATCCCTGACCAATATCGCAACGTTCGTCTCTGCGACAGCACTCGGTGGGACCGTCTACTGGGGACTGGCCGACACCGCGATCTCGCCTGTGGGCTCGCTGTCCAATCTGGCTGCAGCGCTGGTCGCCTCATTCACGTTCGTCATTGTCAGCACCTCATCCATGGCCCTGATCGTTGCGCCGATCATCGGCATGCCCATGCAAACGCTTTGGCAGTCGACCATTCGGCTGTCGGCCGTCGAAGCGGTGACCCTGCCAGCAGTAGGTGGTCTCGTGGCCCTCGCCGCGCAAGAAAGCGCCGCCGCGGTCCTCCTGCTCGCCTTTCCACTCCTCGGGCCACAGGTGGCCTATCGCACTCTCGTGCGCGCCCAACGCAGTGTTCGTGACACCCTGGAGAGCTTGGCTGATGCGGTGGAACAACGGGACCCCTACACATCGAACCACTCGATCCGGGTCACCAATACCGTAAGGCTTATCCTCCAGGAAATGACCAACATCCCCTATGAATTGACCGAAACCATCCTGGCCGCCGCCCGCGTCCACGACATTGGGAAAGTGGGTACGCGCGACGTAACGCTCTACAAGCCAGGTCCACTGACGACCGAGGAGCGCCGCGAAATGCAGCGTCACGCTGAAGTTGGTAGCGTGATTGTTGCACGGACCGATGAGTACCGCCTGACGGCCGCGATCATCAGGCACCATCACGAGCACTGGAGTGGTGGTGGATATCCCGACCGGCTGGCGGGCCATGAAATCCCGCTGGGATCGCGCGTGATCGCGGTTGCCGACACCTTCGACGCCATGACGTCGGATCGTCCTTACCGCACCGCCCTGTCACGAGCCATCGCCATCGAGGAAATCCAGCGCGGGAGCGGTACACAGTTCGACCCCACCGTCGTCAATGCGTTCCTGCGCGCGATGGGCGCTGCACCAGGTTCGCCGGCGACAGCGCCGCAGTCACAAACGGCCCTGGCCTGACCTCCACGCGGTATGCTTGCGGAGTTGCCGATCCGGATTGTCAATACCAACCGAGTAGCACCTTGCAGGTTCTGACTTTCGACTTTCACAATACGATTGCCAATTGTGACCCGTGGTTCGACCTTGAGGTTCGCGATCTGCCCTGGGCCGTGATCAGGTACCTGGATTGTTCCCTGCCGGGGCTCGACCAGGCGCGGGTAGATGGGGCATACCGCCAGCTTCGGCTGGAGGTCATTGCCTCCGGGAATGAAATCGATGCCTACGAGGCGGTCGGGCTGATATTTGGCGAACTGAACATCCGGGCAGACCGGGACCGCATCCAAGGCGCGATCGATACCCTGATGTATCGAACCATCTGGGCGACAGCTCCCGTGCCAGGGGCGGTGGAGACAGTCAGGCACTTGCATGCCGCAGGCGTGAAACTTGGGGTCATATCGAGCGCCGTGCATCACAAGAGTCTCGACTGGATGCTCGAACGCCTTGATATCACCTCATGCTTCGACACGATCGTCACCTCGGCCAGTTGCGGATTCTACAAATCAACCACTGCGATCTACGATGAATCGCTTCGCCACCTCAGCGGAGATGCAGCCACGAGTATCCACCTCGGTGATTCCCTGCGCTGGGATGTCGCTACAGCCCAGGAGGCCGGGATGACAGCGGTTTGGCTGAAGACGGCGCGGCACGAAACATTCGTTACCAGCGCGCCGGAGGTCACACCGGACCTCACGCTTCAGAGCCTGGAGCAGGCAGGTCCCGTGCTACTCGACCTGCTGGAACGCACCCGGATCCCGGTCGATGCGTGATCCGGAATTAGGCGTGCCATTCCTTCGGCTAGACCTGTTCACGCTCTTTCCGGCGATGTTCGAGGGGCCGCTTTCGGAGAGTATCGTAAAACGGGCCGTGCATGCCAACAAGATCGGGATTGGTATCCACGATCTCCGGAACTGGACAACGGACCGGCATCGGACAGCCGATGACACCCCCTACGGGGGCGGGGCCGGGATGGTGATGAAGGCGCCGCCGGTCGTCGACGCGGTTGAAGACATCCTCGGCGACGACCTTGGGCAGGCCCGGATCCTGATCATGTCGGCTGGCGGCCGCCGATTCACCCAGCCAATGGCGCACGAATTGTCTGCGTCAGGCCGTATCGCCCTCATATGCGGACATTACGAGGGTATCGACCAGCGCGTCACGGAGATTCTCAACGCCGAGGAGGTATCTATCGGAGACTTCGTCCTCACCGGCGGTGAGCTCCCGGCGATGGTGATTGCCGACACCGTGATCAGACTGGTCCCTGGTGTGATCGATTCGGCAAG
>JALZMD010000217.1 GCA_030858375.1 Chloroflexota bacterium | reverse complement strand
CATGTTTTCGAGGAGACCAAGGGCCCGTTCGATTTCGTTTGTCCGTAGCGCGTCGAGCGTGTCCCGGCGAAGCTCACTGGCAGCCTCGGCCATCCCGTTGAGGTAGGCGCCATCCTCGACCCCGAGCACTTGAGGCGCTGGTAGCGGCTCGCCTCGTAACATCGCTCTGGTCAGTTCGGCCTCGGCGTATTCCTTCATCGCATCCTGCACGTAGCCGGCCCAGTACACGCCGGAAAACGGTACGGTTGTTTCCCGGATCCCGGCCAGCAGCGTGCTGGCCTCGTTAAGGAGCGCCTCGGCCTGATCGAAGGAGTCTCGATGCAT
The DNA here is from genome assembly GCA_030858375.1 of Chloroflexota bacterium. GTDB lineage: Bacteria > Chloroflexota > Chloroflexia > Thermomicrobiales > UBA6265 > JACCYX01. The sequence goes on along the minus strand of JALZMD010000217.1, from coordinate 39,745 downwards.
GGCGCGAACCGCGTTCGCCGCCAGGCGAATCACCTCCCGGCCCTGGGTGACGGCCTGGTCGAGCGCGGCAGCCATCGTTTCAAAGCGTTGGATGATCTCATACGTAATCTGCTGCAGCGGTTTGGGCGTTGCCTGCGTCATGTGGTTCATCCTTGGGGTGGGACGCAATCGTCGTTGCGCTTTCGTTGCCAATTCCTTTGACAGTTTCGCTGGCCGCCCACTATACTCCTGAACGTCGCAGGCGGGCCACTATCGGTGTGCCAGGCGACGCAGTGCAAGAGATTTCCCGGTGAGGGGAATCAGGCTGTGATCGGAAGTAGTAGGTTCACGCCGCAGCGAGGCGCCAGGTGGTGAAAGGCGCCAAAGTTGAACCGAACTCGTCCGGGAGCCATTGTGGTGAACGCCAAGTAGCCACTCACGGGTGCCCCCGTTATCGGGCGCTGAGCGGATCAGATGCGATTCGCCGAACAGACGACAGGATATGGGGCCGTAGCTCAGCTGGGAGAGCGCAACACTGGCAGTGTTGAGGTCAGGGGTTCGAGCCCCCTCGGCTCCACCCCGGAAATCGTCTATCGGTGAATCCCGCTGATCAAGCAGGGTGGTACCGCGGAAGCGAAACATCGGAAAACGCCTTCGTCCCTGACCAGGGATGGAGGCATTTTTGCGTCCTCGTTGAAGTGGCCGCAATGCTGTTGACGACCCAAACCTTTGTACGGCTGCGGCAGCGATACGATCCTTGCTCCGCCCGCTGCCATCTTCACCAAGCACGGCATTGCCGGCGGCGCTTCGCGCAGTATCCAGCGGGGCCGATATCGCTTCGCTGCTTCGCAAAATCGGAATGACGATCATCGTCGACAGGGAACTCACTATGAACGCAGCAAAAGCCTCATCGTCCGAGACCACCGCCTTTGAAGATGCCCATCGGTACGATCCTTCGGAGATCGAGCCGAAATGGCGCAACGCCTGGGAATCGGCTGCGTTGTACACGGCCGATGACGACGCTCCTGGTCCAAAATGGTACTCACTCACCATGTACCCGTATCCCTCGGGCATTCTCCATGTCGGCCACTGGTACGCCTTCGCCGTGCCCGATGTGTTCGCCCGCCTCCAGCGGATGCGTGGGTACAATGTGCTGTTCCCGATGGGATTCGACGCCTTTGGCTTGCCAGCCGAGAATGCGGCGATTCGCAACAACATTCACCCGGCGACCTGGAACGTCGAGAACATCGCGGCGATGCGCCGCCAGTACGACCTGATGGGCACGATGATTGACTGGTCGCGTGAGGTCAATACTAGCGACCCGTCCTACTATCACTGGAACCAATGGTTTTTCTTGCGTATGCTGGAACGGGGTCTCGCCTACCGCGCGAACGGTGCGGTCTGGTGGTGCCCGAATGACCAGACGGTTCTGGCCAATGAGCAGGTCCTAGAGGGAAATGTCTGCGAACGCTGCGGCGCCGATGTTTACAAGCGAGACCTGGAGCAGTGGTATTTCCGGATCACCGATTACGCCCAGGAACTGCTGGACGAGCTGGACACGCTCGACTGGCCCGAGCGCGTCAAGACCATGCAGCGCAACTGGATCGGTCGCTCCGAGGGTGCCCGCCTCCAGTTCTCGCTGGAGATAGGCGAGACGCTGGAGGTCTTCACCACGCGTCCCGACACCGTGTTCGGAGCCACGTTCATGGTGATTGCCCCGGAGCACCCGCTGGTCGCGCGACTGACGACCGACGCGCAACGGGCCGACGTTGAAGCGTACGTCAAACGGTCTCGAACCCAAAGCGATATCGAGCGCCTGTCAACCGACGAAGCGAAGCCGAAAACAGGCGTGTTCACTGGCTCATTCGCCATCAACCCAGTCAACGATGAGCGAATCCCGGTCTGGATCGCCGATTACGTGTTGATGTCCTACGGAACCGGGGCGATCATGGCGGTTCCGGCGCACGACGAGCGCGACTTCCAGTTCGCCCGAGCATTCGCGTTGCCGATCCAGGTCGTGATTCAGCCTGACGACGTTGATGCACTGGACCCGGCCACGATGGATGAGTCATACCGGGGGCCGGGCCGGATGGTGAATTCCGGGCAGTTCGACGGCACCCCGGTCCCGGAGAGTGTGGCAACGGTGATTGCCTGGCTGGACGAGCAGGGCCGGGGCAAGGCCGAAATCACCTTCCGTTTGCGGGACTGGCTCATTTCCAGGCAGCGGTACTGGGGTACGCCGATCCCGGTGGTGTATTGCGATAATTGCGGTATGGTACCGCTGCCTGAGGCGGAACTACCCGTAATCCTGCCACTGGACGCCGAATTCACCCCCACTGGACAAAGCCCGCTGGTCCACCATAAAAAGTTCCTAACGGCCATCTGCCCAACCTGTGGCGGGCCCGCCCGGCGCGAGATTGACACGATGGATACCTTTATGGACTCTTCGTGGTACTGGTTCCGCTATACGGATCCACTGAACGCGACGGCGCCGTTCGATCCGGCCCGGGCCGCGAAATGGACCCCGGTTGACCTCTACTGTGGCGGTATCGAGCATGCGATCCTCCACCTGCTCTACGCCCGGTTCTTCACCAAGGTCATCCGCGATTTGGGGATGATCGACTTCGGCGAACCGTTCACTCGCCTCCGCAACCAGGGCATCATCCTTGCCGCTGAGGGCACGAAGATGAGCAAGAGCCGGGGCACCCAGGTCGGCCCAGACGAACTGGTGGCCGAGCACGGCGCCGATGCCCTCCGCCTGCACCTGATGTTCCTGGGGCCATGGGAGCAAGGAGGTCCGTGGAACGATCGCGGTATCACCGGCATGGAGCGGTTCATCCGGCGTGCCTTCCTGCTGGTCTCGGAATCGGCGACGCGTGACCTTTCTGTTTCCGCTGGCGAAGAGGCTGAGGCAGCCGTCCGCGCTTCAACACACCGCACGATCAAGCGCGTAACCAACGATCTCGCAGGCTTCCACTTCAACACGATGATCGCGGGACTGATCGAGTTCACCAATGAGCTGATGAAGCTCAAGGACGAACCGGTCGCCACTACACCGGTCTGGCGGGAATCAATGCAGACGTTGACTCTGCTCATGGCGCCGTCGACACCCTACGTAGCTGAGGAAATGTGGCACCGCCTCGGCAAGCCATTCTCGGTTCACCTTCAGGGGTGGCCGAAGTACGACGAGGCCCTGGCCGTGGTCGCGTCGGTCGAGATACCGGTTCAGGTCAACGGGAAGGTGCGGGATAAGATCGTCGTGCCAACCGGAAGCGCCGAGGATGAGTTGCTGGCAGCGGCGAAGGGATCCGAAAAGGTTCAGGAGTATCTCGCCGGGAAGGCGGTGGTTCGTGAGATCGTGGTGCCAGACCGCCTCGTCAACATCGTCGTCGAGTAGGGCCGCAATGACGTGGTGACACCGCGTCTGGGTGGGGTTGCCGAGCTTGTCTCGGCCTTGTGGCGTCCTCAGACTGGCTCGCGGATGCAAAGAAGGTTTTCGACTGCTCAAACGGTATCCCGAAAAGCTCCTTGGGACCGGTCTGGTAGTGGCAGAGCTGGCCTCTGCTCGGTCCATTGTCGAGATGAACTTGACCACTACCAGGCAAGATCGATTGATCACCCGAAGTTAGTAGACAATAACGAACTCCTGAAAGTACATGCTTTCAGGAGTGCGTTATTGTAACCTGGTCGCACGGGCGGAGACAAGCTCCGCAGCCGTACATGACCCGCCTGCGTTCGAGCTAGTCCGCCGCGGCGGTTGCCAGTTCGCACGCAGGCTCCGGTGACCAGCGGACGTTGAGTGAGCGGTTCGCCCCAACTTCGTCGAGCCGCTTGTACTCGGTGTTGTATGGGGCGCCCGTCACCTTCGCCGGATCGGTCTCGGCTTCAACCGCGATCTGAAGCATTGCATCGACAAAGAAGTCGAGCGTCTCAATCGACTCGGTTTCGGTCGGCTCGATCATGAGCGCCTCGGCCACGATCAGCGGGAAGTAGGTGGTGGGGGGGTGAAGCCCGAAATCGAGCAACCGCTTCGCCATGTCGAGGGTCCTGACGCCGTTCTTCTTCTGGCGACTGCCGGAGAGCACGAACTCGTGCATGCAGGTGCGGTCGTAGGCAAGCTCGAAGTGATCCTGCAGTTTCACCCGGAGGTAGTTGGCCGCCAACACAGCATCTTCACTTATTGAGCGAAGGCCATCGGCGCCGTGCATCCGGATGTAGCAGTAGGCACGGACATGCATGCCGAAGTTGCCGTGGAAGGAATGCAGCTGGCCAATGCTGTGCTCCGGCTGGAACCACTCGTAACGGTCTTCACCGTCGGCCTTGCGGACCCGGGGACCGGGCAGGAACTCGGCAAGTTCCTCGGTCACACCGACTGGTCCCGAACCCGGTCCACCTCCACCGTGCGGTGTCGAAAACGTCTTGTGTAGGTTGTAGTGCATCACGTCGATCTCGAGGTCGCCCGGCCGGGCAATCCCCAGGATGGCGTTGAAGTTTGCGCCGTCGTTGTATACGAGGCCGCCGGCCCCATGGACCACATCGACGATTTCATGAACGTGCTCGTCCCAAAGGCCAAGGGTGTTCGGATTGGTGATCATAAGGCCGGCCGTATCGGGGCCGACCAGTTCGCGGACCTTCTCCAGATCGGCGTTGCCACGTGCATCGGACGGCACGGTCACAACGTCGAAGCCGGCCATCCGGGCGGTGGCCGGGTTGGTGCCGTGCGCCGAGTCTGGAATCAGCATCTTGGTCCGCTGCGTCTCGCCCCGGCTTTGGTGAAACGCCTTGATGATGAGGCAGCCAGTCAGTTCGCCATGCGCGCCGGCAGCGGGTTGTAGCGTCACCGAATGGAAGCCTGAGATCTCGGCGAGCATATCCTGCAGCTCGAACATGAGCTCCAGCGCACCCTGGACGGTACTTTCCGGCTGGTAGGGGTGCAACCGCGCGAACCCCGGGTAGCGGGCGACCGCCTCATTGATCTTCGGGTTGTACTTCATGGTGCACGACCCGAGCGGATAGAAGTTGATATCGATCGCGTGGTTCTTCTGGCTCAGACGGGTGAAGTGGCGGATCACGTCGATCTCGCTAACTTCCGGCCAGTGGAGACTCTCGCGAGCGAGGTCGGCGGGCATCGCCGTTTCCGGAACATCGGGGACCGGAAAGCGGACGGCTCGTCGGCCAGGTTTGCTCAATTCGAAAATGAGTGGCTCAACCGCCATTTGACGCTGTCTCCGTTCTTGGTAGGGTCGGAATAGGAATGCGGGGCTGGGGCGGGTCGCCCATTCCTCCGGGGATGGTAGCACGATCACATACCCGCAAGCCCGGGTTTAGTGATCCCCTGCCGGCACGCTGGCGATTGTTGCCTCGGTACGCCGGTGGACCCAGATCATGATCGCCACCATCACAGTGCCGAGGCAGGCGGCGGCGAACAGGGGCGATGTCGGGGAGATGTTCCAGAGCTGCGACGCAACGATCGGCCCGAACGACATCGCCCCGCCGCCAATGATTTCCATCATCGTGAAGCCACGCGACCGAAGATGCGCGGGAGCCACCTTCCCCATCGCCGCCAGGAAGAGCGCCCAGGCCGAGAAGACGCCGCCACGCAGTACGTAGGCGATGGCGATGAGCGGCAAGGCCGCCTGCGTGCCGAAAATCACAAATCCGACAACGACCAGCAGTGTGGCGATCGCCGCCGCAAGAACCGGTGCCTGCCGGAGGACGCGGTTACGGGAGCTGATGATACCGAAGGTGACCGTGCCAAGTGCGGCGCCGGAACTGAGAATCGCGATGGTCGACGGTGAAATGCCACGTTCGTCCTCCAGGAAATTCGGGATCAGGGCGACGCCGATCGCCAGAGCCGCAATCGTTGCACCGTGGAGCACGATCATCGACCGCATGCCCTGGTGCTGGATCGCCTTGCGATAGGTTACTCGCTCGTCCGTGCTGGCGTTGCTGGCCCGTGTCGAGCTGAAATCCATTCGCGAAACGAATCCGAGCGCACACAGCGTCAGGGCGGCTGAAAACAAGAAGGCGGCTTCGATGCCACCCCAGGCAATGATCAGACCGGAGATCAACGGCGTCACGATCAGCCCGGCCGCCGGGCCAATCGTAATCGTCATGTTGAAGGCATGGACCGGATCGTCGCCGGCATGCTCGGCGACATAGGCGTGGATGGTGGGGAACACCAGCTCTCCGAGGGCGTTGAGGGCGACCGTGACGAACAGGATTTCCCAGGTGCCCGCGAAGGCGGCGACAATCAGTCCACCAATACTGGCGCAGCGGCAGGCGATCAACACGTTTCGTGTGTTAAAGCGGTCGGTGAGCGCGGCGCCCGGGCCGAGCACGAACGGACGGATCACCCCAGCAGAGGCCAACACGAGTCCGACGATCGAAATCGGTGCACCGAGGTGTTCGATCCAGAGCGGCCAGATTGGCGCGTATGCGCCCAGCACTGCCTCGAAAAAAGTCAGCGCCCAGAATGCGTAGCCCAACTCCCTGCCCAGCCCAAAATGCCACTGCCAACGCATGGTAAGACCTCACCACCCGGACGGACCCATGGCGACCATGGGGCATGGGCGTCTTATGTCTGGGCACGCTCACGTGAGACGGGCCAGTGTCAACGACCAGTCGCCATCATGATCTGGATGTTCCAGGTGGCGAATCTGGATTGTACAGAATCACCAGTTGGTGGCAATGGCTCCGGGAATTCGGGTATGGGCGTCAGCGCCCCAACTCTGAAATGCCGTTTCATTGGATACTGGACGGTGTAGACGGAATCGTCGGCAGGGCGGTTCTTCCAGGCTATTCCATAGAGGTTGGTTCGTGAATCCGTACGTTGCAGTCACGCTGGTTATGTGTGGCGTCATTTTTCTGGCCCTGGCGGCCACGGCCTACATGGCTGTCTATTTCACCCGTAAGGCCAAGGCGGATCTCCAGCGGGCATTGACGCCCCTGTCCGTGGCGATCGGCGGTGAGGCTGACGTCGAAGAGGCGCTGGTCGAGGGCCGCTACGCCGGCAAGCTGGCATTTGGACGAATGGCGCACGCCGAGGGTGGTCCGGTACGGGTGTTTCAGGTCGAACTGATCGATGCCGCCGGCGGTGAAAAATGGCTGTACGTCGCCTATCCCGAAAAAGGAACGACCGAGTTCCGGCCCGAGGGTTCGCCTATGTACGAGAAGCTGGGAGAACTACACCGCGGTGACCTGGCGGCGGGTCTGGCGGTTAGGAGCGACTGGTTCCAGCTTGACTATTCACCGGAGGGAGGCTACTTGAGGCTGACGACGCCGATGTCGACTCGCAAGGACATCCCCTCCGAGGATGACTTTCGACGCCAGTTGGCGGTGCTGGACAAGCTATCGGACGAGAATCGGGTGATGCAGGAAGCCGTGATTTGGGCAAGGCAGGCGCCGGGGAATGACTGATCGAGGGGGTGCTCCAGCGCTCATCCGGGTCGATAGCGCCGATGAACAGTACGCGTACATGCTGGCCCGGTTCGGAGATCCGGCGTTGTGGTCGGTTCAATCCCAGTTATTCGCGATGACTCCTGACGGGCGCGATGCGGAACGGGTGGATGTATCGCTGCCATCGGGATCGGTGGCCCGAGTCACCTTCGTGTCGAGCGAGGAAGATGATTCCTTCAATACGCTCGTTGTGAACGAGGACAGCACCGGCTTTCTGGATCGTGTCATGGAATCGGCTTCGGCCTTCTCCGAGTCCAATCCCCCACATCATCCCGGAACGCTGGCCCGTTTCCCGGTCCCATCGGCGGGCTACGCGAACGCGTTGTCCGTACCGATGCCGGTCCTCGCGCTTGAAGCTGGCAAGCGTGGGCTCTACGCCCCGCCTCGGGTGGTCGTAATCGACCACGGGACCGGCGAAGCCAGGGGTGTGGGTGAGTACCCCGGCTTCGATCCCGAGCGCTGGCCTCCCGAACGGCTGGGCGACTGGCCACCGCGAACGCTGGCCGGAATGCATCGGTTGCAGCTGCAAGGCACGATCATGCGCTTCAGCGCGGTGTGGAGCCGCATCCTCAAGGCCTGGTTCGCGAAGGAAATCATGGATTCACCAGATTTGACGGCGGATGTTGCGGAGGCGTTGGAGACCAGGGTCATCCTCGATCTTCCAGAGTTGCTCCCTTACTATGACCGGTTGAATCCGGTCTTCGCGAAGTGGCTCACTCGTCGCTCGGTTGCGGGCTGACCCGATCGCGAGTCGGATCCTGGCCACTCGGCCACCGTTTCCGCCGGTTCACCACGGCGCCAGGACGGCAGGAATGAGTGGCCGCTGCTGATCCATTTGCCTGCAACAACCCAGCCGACGGTGGTGACCGCGCCGCCGGCAATGATGTCAATGACGTAGTGCTCGCCCATGTAGATGAGTGCAATCGCCATCGACAGCGAATAGGCTGCGGCGGCGATCCTCCACCACCTCCCGTAGTCCATTGCCACCCAGAACAGCAGGAACGTGACCGCGAAGTGGATCGAGGGCATCGCCGCGATCGGGTTGGATTCGCCGACCACGTTGTAACCGGCCTGGTACAGGCCTCCACCAAGTTGCCGCCCGATCGGCTCCATGATCCGTAGCACAGTTGGCGCTCCGGGCGAGTTCACCGATTCCGGCGCCATCCACGGGGGGTTGCTGGGCAGGGCGAAGTAGAGTGCCAGGCCAAGGGTCAGCAGGATGATCAGACCCAGGAGGTATTGCCGGAACTTCTCTGGCTTTTTCCACCACAGGTAGACCGCAACGGTGTGTGGCACCAGGAAATATGACCAATGGATGAACGTAAAGTAATAGTCATACCAGTGGAGGCTGCCTGGGGTGTACCAATCGGCCTGCATGCGAATTGTCGGGAGCTCCCCGTTGAACAGCCAGCGTTCGAACTCGGCGGCCTTGGTGTTAACGATCCGGGCCCAGCGTGTCTCATCTGCAAGCGAACGCAGGAACGAGAAGACGAACCAGACCAGCGCGTACGGTACGAATGCACCGAGCAGCGATCGGGCCCTGCCGTACGGCAGGATCAAGACCGCGAGCACGGCGAACAGGCCCCATCCCAGAAACTGGCGATTCGTGAACACCGAGACGACGATCAGGACCAGCGCAATCGCAAGACGAATCTGGAAGTCGCGCGTTTGCAGGCGAGAGGCGTCGAACCGGTGAAACCCGAGACGCCTGGTTCTGGCTGGCGATCTTGGGGTTGGGTCGTGGTCGGGTGGGCGAGAGTCAGCCAAGGTCGCGTCGAACCCCCAATAACATCGCGTTTTTCATAGGAACCAAAGTATACGAGAGCTTAAGCGCGCTGGAGGGAATACCGATCCTTCGCCTTTTTGGTGACCTGGATTCGATCTTCCCCAGCCTCGCCGTCCGGCTTGCGCGCCATGAATCCGCGACGGAGCTGTTCAGCGATCCATTGGTCGTCGAAGCCGTGCTGGATGGCAAGCGCGTTGGCATCGTCCGGGGAGAGTCCACCTTCGTGCCTCAACGCGTCGACATAGTACCCCTTGCGCCCCAGTTCGGCGTGCGACGTGCCGCTCAGCACGAGCCTCTCCACGACAGGCCCGCCCTGGAGATGCGTCATGATATCGGGGATGTCCTTAACCGTCACGCCGTTGTAGATGACGTTGTCCGGATAGACGACGATGTTGGGCCCGCAATCGCAGAGATCGATAGTGCCGCAGTTGTTGACGAGTATTTCGGCATCGATCCCTTTGCGAAGCACGGCCAGGCGAAGGCGTCCCGCTACATCCATCCCGCCCTTCTGATTACAGTGAATCGCCGTACACACCATCACATGCTTCTTCGTCCAATACATTTCCAACCCCTTCCAATTCGACTCCGGTAAGGGATGACCGTGTGTCCTTCCGCCTCACCCGGCTCTTTGTGAGGACACACAGTCGACCCCGCTGGATTTTCCTTGCGTTTGTACCTGCGCGTCAGTCGCCGTGGCTCGCCACCCAAACTCGCCACGCGTCGTTGAGACCCTCACCATCGACGCCAAGTGCCTCGGTGATGGCCTCGTCGTAGGGGGCACCAGTGGCGAACGCAGTGATCAGGGCCGAGATCCCCTCGTCACCGTAGGTGACCTCGATGTACTCGACAAGGCTCCAGCTCGTCGCGTACGCAAGGGTGGCCTGGGCTGGCTGGTACGGAAAGCTGGCATTGAGTGACGCAATATCGAACAGCGCATCTTCCTGATCGGCACGAACCACCATGTCCATGTAGCCGTCGGTTCCGCCAACCTGGAAGTGCGTGGCCATGCCTTCATCGAACCAGAGTGGTGGGTAGGTAAATGGGTTGGCCGTTGCCTGGTAGAGCACTTGATGGCTCACCTCATGCAGTACCACGCGGCCAACTTCACTAGTCGATCCGTCCGGGACCACGGCCACGATCAGGAAGTACCCCGGATAGGACGCCCCGGCAATCGATTCACGGGAGTTTGGTTGCTGCGCCCCCTGAAAGTCTTCGAGCGATGGGTAAACCCAGATATCGAGCGGTGCGCTTCGTGGAAGCAAGTAGCGCTGCTCCAGGTCGGTCACCGTGGCCTGGGCGGAATCCATGATCTCTTTGGCGAAATCTTTATCATGATCGTATGAATGCACCCGTACCTGATCCGTCTGGGACACCTGCCAGTCCCAACGTGTATCGAACCAGTGGGTTCGTTCCAATGCGGATTCGGCAATGGTCACACCGTCATCAACGACGCGCCACCAATAGTCGATCACCACACCGGACGGGACGAACTGGGCTTGCAGGTCGAGCGATGCCGAAACCTGCATTTCACCGACATCGGAGATGGTTCCCGTTGGGACGAAGCTGAGGGTCGCTGTTTCGTCCCCTGCCACGGTGTAGAGCAGTTCCACCGCGGCCCCGTCGTATTGGTCGTCCCACGCGATGTCCGACACGATGTCGATGCCAACCGGAAAGTTAACGGTTGCCTCCGATGCAACGTCGAGTTCTGCTGCTGGCTCTATGACTGGAGTCGACGGTTGAGCGTAGCCAACGAGCGGTGCCAGTGGCACGGCGACGCCCGCCAGCATCAGGATGCTGACGACGAGCCACGCCCGCCAGGTTGCGAACCGGATCCAATGCACATTGCCATTCTGAGCTGCCCCTGCGGGCTGCAAGGAATCCCCCGCGAAGCGGTAGTGCGGTTTCGCGACGTCAGTGCCGGCTGCGCCGTATCCAGCGGGGCCGAGATGCTCGTTGACGCTCGACTGGACAGGATTGGGAGGGCGGGGAGGATTAGTCAGCTTTCGACGGAGCGCTGACAACCACGCAACCTCGCTCACGAAATGACTTCCTGGGGGGTGATCAGAAAATGAAGGTAGGCGTCGATGAAGGGGTCGAGACCCCCATCGAGCACCGCCTGGGCATCGCCGACGCTGGCGTCGGTACGATGATCGGTGACCTGGGTGTAGGGATGGATGACATAACTTCGAATACGGCTGCCGAACCCGGCAGCGGTCAGGTTGCCCTTGAGTTCGGATCGCTCCTCGGCCTCGGCCTTCAGCTTGAGTTCAAGCAGCCGTGACCGGAGAATCTTGTAGGCGGTTTCCCGGTTCTGGGTCTGGCTGCGCTCGTTCTGGCAGGTGACCACGATCCCGGTCGGGAGGTGGGTGAGCCTGACCGCGGAATCGGTCTTGTTGACGTGCTGGCCACCAGCTCCAGATGAGCGATAGGTATCGACCCGGACGTCATCCGTGTTGAGTTCGACCTCCGTATCGTTCTCGATTTCCGGGATCACCTCGACCAGCGCGAACGCGGTGTGGCGACGGTGCGCGGAATCGAATGGGGAGATCCGGACGAGCCGGTGGGATCCGCCTTCACCCTTGAGCAAGCCATAGGCATTGGCGCCCTTCATTTCGATCGTCGCATTCTTGACGCCTGCCTCTTCACCATCGGTGGAGTCGAGCAGGTCGGTCTTGAACCCGCGCCGGTCGCCCCAGCGCAGGTACATTCGGGCCAGCATCGAGGCCCAGTCCTGCGCGTCGATTCCACCCTCGCCCGAGTGAATGATCAGGATCGCGTTGGAGGCGTCGTGAGGACCGTCGAGGGCCGACTGCAGTTCCATCGCATCGAGTTGGTCGCGGATGGCATTGAGCTCGGTTTCAAGTTCTTCGAGCAGTTCGGGTTCTTCTTCGGACATTTCTAGCAACACGATCAGATCGTCGCTGGACCGGGTGATCTTGTCCCAGGTTTCGACCGTGCTCTTGAGTTCCCCAAGGCGTCGCATCTCGGTCTGAGCTACGTCCTGGTTGTCCCAGTAGCCGGGCTCGCCGCTACGGCGTTCGAGATCGGCTACTTCGCGTTCGTCACTGGCGAGGTCAAAGTCGCCCCCGTACTAGCCCAATGCGTTCAATGGTCTCATGCAGGGACCGGGTTAAGTCTTCGCGGGTGGCCATGGCGGCGGCATCCTTGTGCTTGGGTGCTGAATGAATGTGTTGATGTGCGGACGAAACCGTGTCGGTCTCGTCATGGGAAATGATACCCGCGATTACCAGAGCTCTTCGCCGACGAGCCGATCGTAGATGCCCTGGAGCTGTTCATCGGAAAAGAACTGGATCGTCAGTGAGCCTCCATCGCCACCCGATCCCTTGCGCAGGGCGACGCGTGTACCAAGTGCGGAACGAAGCTTGTCCTCGATCCGCACTTCATCCGGATCGCGCGCGGGCGGTGCGGGTTTGGCCGGCTGGTCATCGCGCACCCAGGTGCGAACCAGGGCTTCGGTCTGGCGGACGTTGAGACCCTTTTCGATTACCGTTGCAAGCACCGTCAGCTGATCGGCCGTGTGGGACAGACCCAGGATGGCCCGGGCGTGGCCCTCGGTGATCCGTTCGTCCATCAGCGCGTCGCGGACCTGGTCGGGTGCGCCGAGGAGCCGGATCGTGTTGGCAACGCTGGCACGCGATCGGCCCACGCGGTCGGCGACCTGCTGCTGCGAGAGACCGAACTCGTCGATCAGTTGCCGGAAGGCCACCGCCTCTTCCAGTGCGCTCAAATCGGCGCGGGCGATGTTTTCAACGATCGCCAGTTCGAGCATCGCCTGTGGCGCTACGTCCATGATCACGACGGGAACGGTCGAAAGGCCGGCCATGCGGGATGCTCGCCAGCGGCGCTCTCCAGCGATGAGGGTCCAGCCGTCCCCGGCCCGGTTGCCGGCGACTACCAACGGCTGCATCAGGCCATGGGTCCTGATCGAGTTGGCGAGTTCTTCCAGTTGCTGCCGATCCATTCGGGTGCGCGGCTGGTATGGATTGGGCGCGATCTCGTCGATTCCGACTTCTCGAAGGGCTTCTTCGCCCCGATCCCTGGACCCAGATTGGGATGCAGCGGTGGTGGGGATGAGGGAGTCGAGACCCCGGCCCAACCCGCTTCGCCTGGGTTTGGAACCTCGTGCCCGGGATGTGTCCGATTGGCCGTCCGTCACCTGTGTTCCGCTCCCTGGTTTGATGTGGTGTCGATGTACTTCGCAGTGGCGCGGCCGTGAACGGACCCTGGTTCATGCTTGGCGCGAGTTCACTCAGTCTAGCATCGTGGCCCAATCGCCCCGGGATTCGGGAGTGTGATTCTATCTCGACGGTTGGTGAGCACAAGGGTCGACTTCTCGTGTACAAATTCCGTCCTCTTCAGGCACGGTGAAACGGGCCGTACCATTTTGTGAACCACACCCGGATTCGGGTCACGGCGAATATATACTTTGCTGCGGATTGCCGCTCACGGTGGCAGTGCCTAGGCGGGGTGGCTTTTGGCGCCCCGATTCGACCAGGCAATGCGTTGCCACTCATGCAAGGCCAGTTGACGACTCATGCTCGAAGCCATTGTCGCCATCATTTCCACGGCAATCCTGATCGCCGCGATCTACGGAGTTGTCTTTTGGGCCAACCGGGCCCGGACCGACCGGTCGGCCAGTGTCGGCATCTACCTGCTGTTCGGGTTGCCGGGCGGGCTGTTGACGGTCGCCGGCATCGCGCTGATGACCACGACCGACCTTGCCGAGGGACCCTTCATCCTTGCCAGCGGCCTGGCGTTCTCTTTGCCATTGCTCAGGCCATTCCGGAAGCTGATTGCCTTGTTCACGCCGATGGACCCCAGGTCTCCGATCGACCTTTGCGGTCTGGCGCTGATGCTGTGGGTAATGTCATTTTTCGTCATCACCGCGGTGCAGTCCGGACCGGCCGAGGTCGGGACTTCTGGTGGCGATGCCCTGACGGATAACCTCTTCTGGCTCATCCTCAACGCGGTCACGTTCGTCGCGATCGCCTACGTGGCCGTTGGGTACCGGATCCACCGCACGGGAGTTGAGGCCACCACCCGCCTGGGCCTGACGATCCCGAGCCTGAAAACCGTTGCGATCAGCGTGGCGATGGTAATTCCCTGCTTCATGGTCAGCCTCGTCGGCTCGGCGCTGACCGTCGCGTTTCAACCTGACGTGATCGACAATCTCGAAGACACGATGGACCAGATGACAACTGGGCTCACGAATCCTGTTGGTGCCCTCTTGATTGGGCTTTCGGCGGGGATCGGCGAGGAAGTCCTCTTCCGGGGTGCCATCCAGGCCCGCTTCGGCATTGTCATTGCCGCCTTGTTCTGGACAACCCTCCATATTCAATATGATTTCTCGTTCGTGCTCGTTGGGCTCTTTGGTGTTGGCATCCTGTTGGGATTGCAGCGAAAGTACCTTGGAACGACATCGGCCGTCATTACGCACGCGCTGTACAACATGGCGGTGGTCGGGATCCAGATCACCGCGACCTGATGCCGGGCCCACAGTCGATCGTTCCGGTGATTTCGAAAACGGCGATGCGGTCGAGCTTTCGGCCAGAAGGGGAGTTCGATGGAGATCGCGGAGATTCGTGACCTGGATGGGCCGAACCTGTTCATGCGGCAACCAGCGATCAAGCTGGAGATCGATATCAGACGAAACGAGCCCACGGTCGCCAAAGGGTTCGCGGACGCCTTCGCCGTCGGTGCAACGAGCGACGATCGTCGTCCTACGCAGGTCTCGGTCGAGCGGCTGACCGTATTGCTCGCCGAGGTTATGAATGTGCTGCATGACCGGGCTGGCGTTGAACGGCCACCGATTGTAACCCGGCTGATGGAAACTCCGCACCACGTGGCGATAGCATTTGGCTGGACCAATCGGCCATTCGCCAAACGCCTAGCCCGGCTCGCTTTCGAGATCGTCGCCGGGACGGTCATGGATGTCGAACGGGAGATTGCTGAACTGCGCCTGCTGGCTGCGCAAAAACTGGAGACTGATGACCGACCGGCGATGCTCTCCGATTCCGAACGACATATCCCGATCATCGGCATCACCGGCACCAACGGCAAGACCACGACGACCCGGGTGATCGCGGCAATCCTGATGGGCAGCGGCAAGCGCGTCGGCTGGACCTCATCCGCCGGCGTTGTGGTGCAGGGTGAAACCGTGCTCGACGGCGACTTCACGGGCCCGGCCGGCGCCTCCCGGGTCTTCGAGGAGCCCGACCTGGATGTTGCGGTACTGGAAACGGCGCGTGGTGGCATCCTGTTGCGCGGGCTCGGGTACGAGAGCAATGACGTCAGTGTCGTGACGAATGTTTCCGCCGATCATCTCGGCCTGCAAGGCGTATTCACCGTTGAGGAACTCGCACGGGTGAAACGGGTGGTCGCCTGGGTCACCAAACCAGAGGGATTCGCGGTGCTGAACGCCAACGATCCCCTCGTGTACGCAATGCGGGAAGGGATGCGGGCCCGTCCATTCCTGATCTCGCGCCACCACGAGAACCTGGATGTTGCGGCCCACGCCGATTCCGGCGGCTGGGCCCTGTGGGTCGAGAACGGGATCGTCCACTTCAGTCACGATGGTGTCCGCGAGGTGCTCACCGACCTCAACGAGATCCCGATCACGCTTGGCGGCAAGGCCACCCACATGCTGGAGAACGCGCTTTGCGCGGCGGCGGCAACGCTGGCACTGGGGCTCGATCTCGACCAGGTGCGAACGGGACTGTCGAAATTCCGCAACCGGGTGGACCAGAATCGCGGGCGGCTCAACGTGTTCGATGTCGCAGGCGTCACCGTGGTGGTCGACTTCGCGCACAACGCGGCCGGGCTCGATCACCTGCTCAACGTGGGACGCGGTCTGGCGACTGACGGCGGTACGATGATCGCGGTCGTTGGCTCTGCCGGTGACCGGCCGGACGACGCCTTGACCGAGCTTGGCCGGTTGGCCGGCGAGCGAGCTGACGTGGTCGTGATCAAAGACACGATCAAGTACCTGCGCGGGCGAGCCAGTGGTGACATTCCGAACCTGATCCTCACTGGTACGTCGCAGGCCAGGCATGACGATGTGCGAACGGAACCAAACGAGTTCGCTGCATTCGAGCGGTCGATGTCGCTGGCCAAACCCGGTGATGCCGTGGTGATTATGTGCATCGAGGACATCGACCAGATCCTCGACCACCTGACGGAGACGGGTACGGCGATCTCCTGAGGACTGGCGACCATCCGGCAATTGACCGGAAGGATGACGCTTGCTAGAGTGAGACAGTATCATTAGTCAACGATTGACTATGGGCGTCGCCTCCGCCCTCCCACCTCCGCCAGCCAGGATGCCATACATGGAAACCGCCGTTCGCTTGATCACCGACCCAGTTGCCGCCAAAGGCGTTCGCGACCAGTTTGGCCGCCGGATGAATTACCTGCGGATCTCGCTCACGGATCGCTGCAACTTCCGCTGCCTCTACTGCATGCCAGCGATCGGGATGAAGTTCCAGCCGCGCGACGAAATGTTGTCCGATGAGGAGCTGATCAGGGTCGTGGGGTTGAGTGCGCAGTTGGGTTTCACGAAGCTCCGGCTCACTGGAGGCGAGCCCACGATCCGGCCTCACCTCGTTGATCTTGTGCGGCAGATGAAGACGTTTCCAGGCATCAAGGAACTATCCATGACCACGAACGCGCTCCTCCTCGGCCGCCTTGCCGGCGACCTCAAGGAGGCGGGACTGGACCGGATCAACATCAGTATCGACACGCTGGATCCGGTGAAGTTTAAGTCGATGACGCGTGGCGGGCGGTTCGATCTGGTCTGGCAGGGGATCCAGTCCGCCGAAGCGGCGGGGCTCGTCCCGATCAAGCTGAACACCGTCGTCGTCCGTGACCAGAACGACCGTGATGTCGCCGAAATGGCCAGGCTCACGATCGATCGTCCGTGGCAGGTGCGCTTCCTCGAAATCATGCCGATGGAAGGCGTTGGCGTTGTCTATGACGAAGGGCTGGTGACCTCGGCCGAGACCCAGACGCGCCTGGAAGAGGAGTTTGGGCCGCTCGAGCCTGTCGATGCTGACCCCTCCGATCCGGCCCGTACGTGGCGCATTCCTGGCGCCCAGGGCACGATCGGGTTCATCTCCCCGATCTCGGCGCCGTTCTGCGAAAGCTGCAATCGCGTTCGCCTCACGGCAGACGGCAATCTCCGCCTGTGCCTGTTGCGGCCAGACGAAGTCAACCTGCGCGACATGATGCGCGATGGCGCCTCCGATGAGGACATGCTGCAGCGCATCCGTGGAGGGGTCTGGTACAAACCCTGGGGCCATCGTGTGGCCGAAGGAGATGTTCACACGATCCGGGGCATGTCGCAGATTGGCGGCTGATGGCATAACCGAGGGGCCGTCTGTCCCATCCACCGTTCATGCCCTGGCCTTCGTAGTAGCACGAATCGGGCTACATCGGGTCCTTCCGCGCATGCCGTTATGGCGGTCCACTGGTATCCTCACGCCAGATAGCTGTGACCTCCTGGTCGCAAGTCCCGAATCGCTACGACCGAGGAGTACATCCCCGAATGCCATCGCGTAAACCTCTGCAGCGCATCCTCGTCGCGCTCGGTTCCGATCCGGTCGATATATCCGGCCTCAACGCCCAGTTCCCCGAAATCCAGTTCGATGTCGTTGGGCCCGACGCGGTCAACGATCACATCACCGAAGCCGACGCGGCCCTGATTGGCTGGGTCAGCGCCCGGGATACCCTCGACCTGGCAACCCGACTGAAGTGGATCCAGACCGCGGGAGCCGGGGTTGAGCGCGTTGTCGGCGACGGCTTTGCCGATCGAGGGATCATGCTGACGAATGGCAGCGGGGTCATGGCGCCGAACATGGCGGAACACGTCATTGGCATGATGCTGGCATTTGCGCGGGGATTTCCCGCCCTGATGCGTGGTCAGCAGGCACACTCATGGAAGAATGGCGTCGGCATGGAAACCGTGTTCGAGCTCGGGGGCCAGACCGTCCTGCTGGTTGGACTCGGCGACATCGCCCTCGCTACAGCCGAACGCCTCAAGGCCTTTGGCGTTCAGGTTATCGGCGTACGGCGGTCCGCCGTTTCGGGTGATGCCCTCCCGCACGTCGATCGGGTCGTCTCCATTGCCGACCTCGATTCGGTCCTCGGTGAAGCTGACCATGTGATCTCAAGCGTGCCGCACACGGCTGACACAGTCCATATGTTCGATGGGGACCGATTCGACAGTTTCAAGGACGGGGCGTACTTCTACAACCTCGGACGGGGCACGAGTGTCGTGCAGCCGGCCCTGATCCAGGCATTGGAGTCCGGAAAGCTGGGCGGGGCCGGGCTCGACGTCACCGACCCCGAGCCACTTGCGAACGAAGATCCACTCTGGGACGCCCCGAACGCCATCATCACCGCCCACACCGCTGGGGCCACGCCGTATTTCCGGCAACGGGTGCTTGACCTGTTCGGTGAGAACCTCCGGCGCTACCAGGCTGGCGAAGACTTGCTCAACGTCGTCGACGTCGGCCGGGGGTATTGATCTTCTCGCCTTGTTCGATGGCAAGGTGACGCCTCGATTGACCATAAACCAGGCTTGTCGAGCTTGACCCAGCTCCAATCGCGTACGGGTCTTTGGCGCATCGACCTCGAACGAGCGTGCGGAATGCCGTACCGATTACGCGTCAGAGGAAATGTCACAACGTCAGTGGCCAGTACCGTAGGAAACGGGCGGAGCGAGGATCGCTACGATGCCGTAACCGAACAAGAGACCGAATCCTGCAGCTGCACTTTAGGCTACTACAACGCCACGATCCGCGCGCCCGGGCCGAACGCACAGACCTGAAGCCGTTCACCGGAGAGATGCGACGGGTTCCTCTGGAAGAACCCTTCTTGGAGCGCCGCGGCCGCGGGTGGCAGCGCATCGCGATGGATGAGGGCCAGGGCCGGCCCGCCTTCTCCGCCGCCCATCATTCGCGCCCCGGCCACTCCGTCGATCCGGTTCAGTTCGTCCACAAGTTCTTCAACCCTGGGATGACTGATCTCGTAGTTCAGGTTCGACGATCGACCTGAGTCGGTCATGAGCCGACCGAATTCCAGCCAGTTGGCCGCCTGGGCCGCAGCCATTCCCAGCCGCACCCGCTCGACCTCAGACACGACGTGGTCGACCCGTTGCTGAAGACGAGGTGACATAGAGTCCGCCAACGCCGGTTTGGCTGCCTCCCACTGTTCCGAGCTGATTTCACCCAGCGAGGGAAGATCAGGAAATACGGAACTTCGGATAAGGCCGAGTGCCTCCTGAGATTCCGTCACCCGCGTCGGATACGCAGAGGTGGCAATTGCGTGCGTTACGCCGGAATCGGCGACGGCGAATACGTAATCACCGAGATCCGGTTCAAGCGACGAATAGCTGGCGTCCCGTCCATCGAACAGAATGACTCCACCTGCCACCGATGCCGATTGGTCCATGGCGCCGACCGGGCTGCCGCAGCGGTGTTCCGCTTCGCGGGCGATTGCGACCGTATCTCTGCCCGTGGGTTCGATCGAGGCCAGTGCCAGCACGAGTGCAACGCACAACCCGGCGGAGGAACTCATGCCAAATCCGACCGGGACGTTTCCCGCGATCGAAAGCTGCAGCGCGCCGCGGATTTCCTGGTCACGGCCAAGGAGCGAGGCCATTACTCCCATCGTGTACTCGAAGGGCCCGATCGGCCCTGGCGGGGCGTGCCAATCCCGGCACGCCTCGATCGGAATGGCGACGATCTCATTGGAAACGTCGCCAGCGATGACCTCGATAGTGCCAGGTGTCCCGCTGGCGGCTGCGACGACGGTCACCACACGGTCGATTGCCCCGGCCAGCACCAGGCCACCGTTGTAGTCGACGTGGTTGCCGAGGAGTTCGAGGCGTCCGGGCGCTTCGGCGACGAGCGTTGGTACCCAGGCTACACCGTAATGGTCACGGCCAACGCGCACGGCCTGTTCCCGGAGATTCGACATGGGCATGTCCGGTCAGGTCCGCATCTTGATGACCTTGAAGGCCTCGGCGAGTTCGAACGGCTGGTCCCTGGCGATATCCGATGAGAATCCCCGCAGGCGCTCGGGCAGCTCCTTCGCCTCGCCGACCTGCGTCTGGTGGGCCCGGAGCGCGTTGATCTTGTCGTCGAAGGTATCCGTGATGTCGATGTGGATGTCCGGAGAGTCGGAACCGAAGTACCAAATCTCCGCTGTCTTGTGCGGCTCGAGTCCGGAGGCGAGATGATCCGGGTAGTAGAGGTGATCACGCGACGTCGGGTAGACCGCATCATGGGCGGCCATGCCGACCGCGCGGTGGTCCGGGTGCAGGGCATACGGGCGGAAGGGGTCGTGGGTGACGATCACGTCGGGACGGTGGGTCCGGATCATCCGGGTGATTTTCTCGCGCAGGGAAAGATCGGGGACGACCGACCCGTCCGGCTCGTGGAGGAAGACGATCTCGGCGATACCGAGCCGTTTGGCGGCCTCCTGCTCCTCGGCTTCCCGCGTCGAGGCCAGGAACTCCGGGGTGTGGGACCGATCCTGCGTGCCCCGGTCGCCCGATGTCACCTGGATCAGGATAACCCGCTTGCCTTCCTTCGCCAGTTTCGAGACGGTTCCCCCCGACGAAAATTCGAGATCGTCCGGGTGGGCAACGACCCACATAAACGTCTGATGATTTGGTTCTACTACCGGTTCTGACATGTCACTTCCTGATAATGAGTGGCCCGCGGGCCCGAACAGTCACTGCCAACCATCCTATCCGGAAATCGTCAGTTTCGCCTCTTGGGCCAGCGAGGCGATGTCCACTTCCCGTTGTTCGGTCGTCGCCAGGTTGCGGATCAGCGCCACCTTGCGTTGCACTTCGTCCTTCCCGGCGATGATGGCGAACGGGATGCCCCGGCGGGCGGCGTATTTCATCTGGTCGCCGAGGCCGCGGTTAGCAATCATCGAGAGATCGGTGTTGAGCCCGCTGAGGCGCAGCTCGTGCGCGATCCGGGCATTCTCGCGCAACGTGTCGGGAAAGGCCGCGACGAAGAGATCGGCGACCGAGGC
Organism: Chloroflexota bacterium; assembly: GCA_030858375.1. Taxonomy (GTDB): domain Bacteria; phylum Chloroflexota; class Chloroflexia; order Thermomicrobiales; family UBA6265; genus JACCYX01. The sequence goes on along the minus strand of JALZMD010000217.1, from coordinate 18,453 downwards.
CCGCAGTGGAACGAGTTCGAATTCCTGGATTACCTCGAGGATGCGCTCCAGACCAAGCGACATGCCCGTGGCGGGCACAGCCCTCCCGAGAAATGTCCCAACCAATTCGTCATAACGACCGGCGCCGGCGACCGAACCGACCTTTGGTTCGGCAACCCGGGCTTCGAACACCGGACCGGTGTAGTAATCGATTCCCCTGGCCAGCGACAGGTCGATCTTCCATGAGCCGGGGCGGACGTTCAGACTATCGATGTAGCCGGCCAGTTCCCGGAGCTCCGTGACAGCCTCGCTGCCCCCGGCGATGCCTTCGAGATCGGCGGCCGCGGCATCGAGGAGTTCGTCGTTTGAACCCGTACGGGTCACCAGTTCGACCACACGGTTCGCGGCGGCCTCGTCAACACCGGTCGCCACGAGGTCACGGCGAACGCCGTCGGGGCCGATCTTGTCCAGCTTGTCGATCGCCCGGAACACGGTCGGGGCATAGGACTCGGGCACACCCGCCAGCCGCGCCATGGCTTCGAGCAGCCTGCGGTGATTGATCGAAACCACGGCCCGCTTGAGGTTGACAGCGTCGAGCGCGTCGGTGAGGACGCTGACGGCCTCAGCATCGGCCAGCATCGATGACGACCCCACGATGTCGGCGTCGCACTGCCAGAACTCGCGGAACCTGCCCCGTTGCGGCTTCTCGGCGCGCCAGACCGGCGCGATGTGATAGCGCTTGAACGGCAGTACCGAATCCTGCTGGTGCATCGCGAAGTACCGCGCCAAGGGAACGGTAAGGTCGTATCGGAGCCCGACTTCGCGATCCCCCTGATCGTGGAAGTGGTACATCAGCTTTTCGTTCTCACCCGCCTTGCCGGTAAGGATCTCGAGATATTCGAGCGCCGGGGTATCGACGGGCTCGAAACCGTGTCGCTCGAAGACCTGCCGGAAGATACCGATCACGTGCAGCCGCAGGCGCATCTGGTCGGGGGTGTAGTCACGGAAGCCTTTGAGGATTTGTGGTTTGCGAACACTCACGCGAAGTTTCTCCAGCGGATACATCGACGAGTCATGGGCGATGTCTACTTGGTGATCTCGTGGACCACGTGACCGAGCTCAGGTCCGATCAGCTTTTCCATGGCGAGCTTTACGGCGTTGCTCGAGCCGGGGGTGCTGAAAATGGCGGTCCCGTTGGCGACACCGGCGGTCGCTCGGGAAAGCATGGCGGCGGCCCCGATCTCCGGAAACGAGAGCATGCGGAAGAGTTCGCCGAAGCCATCGAGTCGTTTCTCCAGCAGCCCCGAAATGGCGTCGAACGTGTTGTCACGACCAGCTATCCCGGTTCCGCCATTGGTGATGACGGCCTCGATCGTCTCGTCGGCAATCCAGCTCTGAAGCGTGGCAGTGATTTTGGCCGGATCGTCCGGTACGATCTCGTAGGCGCGAATCTCGTGACCGCGCCAGAGCAGGTTCTGCCGAATTAATTCTCCGCTGCGGTCATCGTCCTTGGTTCGGGTATCGCTGATCGTTAGCACCGCGACATTGACGGTGCGCGGGGCATCCTTGCGATGCTCCTCGACCGACGGAGAACTGAAACTATTGTCGGGCGAATCCGGGAACTGCTGAGTCATGGAGGTACTCCGATGTGTGAGGGCATGCTCGCGTATCGCAACCCACCGTACTGGTCTGTCCAAGCCCGAACTGTCGTGCGCGTCGACGGGCGGAGCAAGCATCGCTCCGCTGCCGCAACCATACATAGGTTGTGGGGCGATGGGACACGCCAACCCGGACGGACCAGTACGATGCATTGTCTATCTTCGCACGGCCCTGGCGAGAGGTTAGGGCCCTGGAACCCTGGGCCCGTCGGTCGCCGACTGAAGCGTGGCCAGCCGGCGGGCACGGTGCAACTCCGCACTGGAGAGGCTGGACGACACCGTGGAGAGCGATGATCCGCTTGCATACGCGTACGCAACCACGAATATGGCCGTCGCAATGTAGAGTACCCAGGCAATAACCGCGAGGATTAAGCGGACTGTCCCGTACGTTTCCTGTCCCAGGAAGACACACGCGGTTCCGATGAGCGCACAGGCGAGGCTCGCGATCAACATCCGATTGCGAGTGCTCCGCCGCTTCACTCCGATCCTGGCAGAAGTTCCACCCTGTGTAGATGTGTCGAGGAACCAGCGAATGCGCTGGGTAGCGGCCAGGCGGTCGGGTGTGTCGAGCAGTTGCTCCCACATCGCGATCGCTTGGGTCCAATCACCTTTGGCAGCAGCCTCGTTAGCTACCTCAATCGAGGGGGCTGTCGGCTCGATTGAGGGTTGGGCGAGCGCGCTGGGCATCGGCTGTGGCCTCCAGGAGTCTGGTAACCAATCGATGGGGTTAGCCCACCACAATGGCGTTGATGAAATGGGCAATGTCTGGCCGGTGGCCTGGTAAGACGGTGATCGCGACCAGGTCGCAACGCCAGAACAGGTCGTGATACGCGGAGTGATTCATGATGTACCACTCACCCGCCGCCAGCATTTTTCGCGACTTGCCGCGCGATACGGCATCTCCGGCTCGACCGGCCCGCTCCCCGTGACGGGCCTTGACTTCGACGAACACGATCTCGTCCGCATCCCGCATGATTAGGTCGATCTCACCGGCACGGCAGTGCCAATTGCGTCCAATGAAGACGTAGCCCAATCCTTCCAGGAAATCCTGCGCGAGTTGTTCTCCCTGGCGACCGAACTCAGTTGAGGGCCTGGTTGTTGCCATGTTTGATTGCCGCCAGTCTAACGGGTCCGAACGAGTGCCGATGATGGATACATGGACCGTGATTGGCAAGCGCAGCCAGGTGGGCCGGCACGCCGTACCCCTTGTGCCGGGCAAATCCGTAAGCCGGATAGATTTGATCGAGATCGACCATGAGGCCATCGCGATGGACTTTGGCGATGATCGAGGCCGCCGCGATCGACAAGCTCTGGGCATCGCCGTCGATAATCCCGATCTGGGGTGTATCGAGGTCAATCGTCATCGCATCGATGAGCAACATGTCTGCATCAACCACGAGACCGAACACGGCCCGCTCCATCGCCATGCGGTTGGCGGCCGCGACCCCGATCGTGTCAAGTTCGGTGCAGCTGACCTCGGCGATGCTGGCAACCGCACCCTGTTCGAGGATCCATTCCGCCAGAAACAACCTTCTGATATGTGAAAGTGTTTTTGAATCCCGCACGGCCGACCAGCCGGATTCGCTCGCACTGGGGGCTGTAACAGTCTGGGGCAGGATTACCGCCGCGGCGACCAATGGCCCCGCCAGCGCGCCCCGCCCAACTTCATCCACACCAGCTACGCAAAGGTATCCATCCTCCCACACCTCGCGTTCCCATGACAGGAGGTCCGTTCTTGGCTGGACGACCATCGGCGAGCCTCCTCCCGCTTCTCGACGAAATGAAAAGGCCGAAGGCATAAAACCTTCGGCCATTATCATCAAGTTTGAGGTCTTGCGCTATCGTGCGGCTGTGCCCTTGCTGAGATCTCGCCGTCGCTCCACGATTCTCGCGGCCCGACCAGTGCGTCCTCGCAAGTAATAGAGCTTGGCGCGGCGGACGCGGCCGAAGCGGGTGACTTCGATCTTGTCGATGCGCGGGGAATGAATCAGGAACGTTCGCTCAACTCCGATGCCGTGGGCGGCAATGCGGCGGACGGTGAAGTTTTCGTTGATTCCACCACCACGACGCCGGATCACGACACCTTCGAACACCTGGACACGTTCGCGGGTTCCTTCAACGACCTTGGCGTGAACCCGAACGGTGTCGCCAGAACCGAATTGCGGCACGTCCTTGAACTGCTCAGCCTCGATGGAACGAATCAGTTGGGCAACCATGATTCCCAGATCCTTATCATTTTATGGTCTGGCTCAGGTGCCAGCCGATTACTTCGCGATTGGGGGTAATATGGCGCGCATGACCTTCTTTCCGAAGGCGAGCGGACATCACGGAGTGTACCACGATTTTTGTGGGCTGAACCACAATACCGCCGCGGCCTAACCCGGTAGCACGTCGAGCACTTCGGCCGCGACCTCGTATCGCCCAAACGACGGCATCAGGTAGACGCCCTGGGCGTGTGGCACGAGTTCTTCGAGAAGCTCCTGGGCCATCCTGACACCCTCGGCCCGGCCATTGGCTCCGGCCAGCCGCATCCGCTCTCGGGAGTTCTCTGTAGGGTTGATGCCTGGCACCTCGTTGTACAGGAACTCGGCGTGTTTAGTGCTTTGAAGTGGCAGAATTCCGATCATGACGGGAATCGGCAACCGCTCCGCGCCAAATACATTCAGGAAATTCGTCCACACGCTGGTGTCGAAGATCGGTTGGGTCATTACGAAATTTGCGCCCGCCTCAATTTTCTGCCTGAGCCGTCGCGCCTCGTCTTCCAGGTCGGGCTTGTTGGGATCCACGGCGCAGGCGATCGTGAAGTTCGCGGTACGGCCGATCGAGGAGCCCGTGGCATCAGACCCCCCATTCATTTCCTTGATGATGCGGATGAGCCCGATGGAATCCACATCGAAGACGCCGCTGGACACCGGCACCGTGCCCAGGCTTGGCGGATCGCCGGTCAGGGCCAGGATGTTGCGGACACCGGCGGCGTGGGCTCCCAGCAGCTCCGATTGCAATCCCATCAGCGATCGATCTCGCGTCGTGAAGTGGATGATCGTCTCCACGCCGACCTCATGCTGGATCAGGTAACAGAGGGTCATCGCGCTCATCCGTACCCGCGCCATCGGCGAATCGGCCACGTTGATTGCGTCGACACCCACCGACTTGAGGAGCCGGGCGCCTTCGAGCGCCTTGTGCGGATTCAGGCCCTTGGGCGGATCGACCTCGACGCACTTGAGGAACGTCTTGCCGATCTGCTTGTGAAGGTCCGTGGTGTCGTCGGCCTCCATGACGATTGTGGCCCGTCTGCGTTGCGTCGGGTTGGGTTTCTGGGGTGCGGGCTCGGGAATCACCTGGCCGTTGGCCGCGTTGATCTCGTCGATGACCGCGCGCATGGCCGCGATGTGGGCAGGCGTCGTTCCGCAGCAGCCCCCAATGAGCCGGGCCCCGGCTTCGACTGCGGACTTCGCGAAGTCCGCGAAGTATTCCGGGGACGATCGGTAGACGATGCGCGATCCCACGCGGGTGGGCCAGCCGGCATTCGGCATGCAGGCCAGGAATGGCGCCGGGCTCCCCTCCGGGAGTCGCTCGATCTCGGCGCTCATAGCCCGGATCACACCCAGCAGCCGCTGCGGTCCGACGGAGCAGTTGGCGCCGATGACCTCGATCCGGCGTGCGGCGAGCGCGCGCACGATTTCCTCAGGCTGTCGTCCGGAAAGGGTGCGACCATCCTCGGCGAATGTCATCATCGCCACGATTGGCAGATCCGAACAGGCACGGGCGGCATCGATCGCGCACTCCATTTCCCCCAGGCTGCCCATCGTCTCGATCACGAGCAGGTCGACTCCGGCTTCCAGCAGGAACTCGATTTGCTCGCGGAAGCCATTGGTAACTTCCTGGCGGGAGAGGACGCCGAACGGTTCGATGGTTCGGCCGCTTGGCCCGATCGACCCGGCGACCAAGACCGATGTTCCGCTGATCTCCCGCTCTTCCCGGACCAGCCGGACACCGCGCTTGTTGAGGTCGCGGACCTTGTCCTGAAGGCCATGAGTGGCAAGTCGGAACCGGTTCCCCCCAAAAGTATTCGCCTCGATCACGTCCGAGCCGGCGATGATGTATTGGCGGTGGATGGCCGCGACGGTTTCCGCGTCGCTCGCATTCAGCGATTCAAGGCATTCGTCTGACGTATGCCCGGCATCGAAGAGCATCGTGCCCATCGCCCCATCGCCAAGGACGACACCGGCGGTCAATCGTTCAATCAGGGGATGCGCCATGATACGGGAGGTGCCTTCTGTCTGGATCCCCACTGCTCACGGCCGGTGGTCGGTCCCGGCATGCGCGCCGGGATGGCGGGAATCGTTCTTCTACATGGGCCATGATAATCCGAGACACTTCGGCGATGTATCAACGAAGGGGTTGACGACTTGCTTAAAAGCCCCCCTCATCCCGTCGAAAAATTGACGGCATCAAAGGAATCGCGGTACATTCCGCCTCGTCAAGTGACGATATCGGTCGGCACGTGCAATGACGCGCGTAGATTTGGCGACGCGGACGTTGCCTTTGTCATATCCTCAAAACCATACCCAGACAGGATCTTCTCCATATGTCCGTACGTGAAGTCCCGGCGACGACGGAACGCACGCCGCACGAGCAATCATCCGTGGCGCGGCGCGGCGTGTTGATGCCAATTGGGGGCGCCGAGGACAAGTTCGACGACAAGGTCATCCTCTCCACGTTCGCCCAACTGGCCGGCGGCAAGCAGGCCCGGATCGCAATCGTGCCGACTGCCTCATCGATCGAAACGGCGGGGCATCGCTACAAGGCGATTTTCCTGGGCATGGGCGTCGAGTCGGCCGAGGTCGTCTATATCGGAAGCCGGGAAGACGCCAACAGCGAACAGGTCACCGATCACATCAAGGACGCAACCGGGATCTTCTTGACCGGCGGGAACCAGATGCGGTTGTCGGCCATGATCGGCGGCACGCGGTTCGAGCAGGTGGTGCGAACCGCAAACGCGCACGGCGTCATCGTGGCGGGAACCAGCGCCGGTGCGTCTATCCTCTCCGCACACATGGTGGCGTTGGGTGCCAGCGGCGGCACGCCCAAGCTCCGCATGGCGCAGATGGTCGCGGGCTTCGGCCTGATCTCGAACGTCATCATCGACCAGCATTTCCGGCAGCGTGACCGGATCGGACGGTTGCTCTCCCTGGTAGCCTCCAACCCTGGCCTGCTGGGCATCGGTATCGACGAGGACACGGCCGCAATTATCGACGATCAGGATGTTATCGAAGTAATCGGGCGCCACAGTGTGACCATTGTCGATGGTTCCGAGATTTTCAGCGATATATTCCAGGTCAAGGCGTATGGTGAGATTACCGTGAGTAACGCTCGTCTGCACCTCCTGACTCCGGGCCGGCGCTTCGATATGAAAACGCGAGCGTTGATTGCTGGTTAATCGGCAATGATTCCGCCGCGCTAGGCGCAGGTGACACCTACCAGCAGCATCGACTGCGCTCCGTAGTTGCCGGGTGCTCCGGGTATGAAGCACCATGTTTGCGTCGATGCGCAATCATGGTGCTTGTGGTTAACAAAGACATGATGCCGGTAGCGCGATACGGCCAAATCCTGGAGTTGCCTGGCAGCTCTGGACTGTAGTATTCGACCAAACGGCTCGATCAGGTGAGTCACAAGGCGATGGAGGTGGAATCAGTGCTGGAGATCCGGGAAACAGCTGTCTTTCGTGGACCGAATATCTGGGCCAGGATGCCGGTTATCCACTACGTCGTAGATATTGGGGAACTTGAAGTACGGCCCACTAACAAGATTCCAGGCTTCTATGAGCAACTGGTCGAACACATTCCATCGCTCTACGACCACGGGTGCTCGATCGGGAAACCCGGCGGGTTCCTGAAACGCTTGCGCGAGGGGACGTGGATGGGCCACGTTATGGAGCACGTTGCCCTCGAAATCCAGAACCTTGCCGGGGCCGAGGTCGGGCGCGGCAAGACGCGGGGCACGGGTGAAAAAGGCATCTACAACGTCACCTTCCAGTTCGATCAGGAAGACGTTGGACTGGCGGCCGGACAGCTTGCCTTGAGGTTGCTCAACCATCTGATCTACAAAACCGAACCGGAGTTCGAATACCAGGATGAACTCGAGCGGGTCATCAAAATCGCCGAACGCCTGGCCTATGGCCCATCGACCGGCGCCATCGTACAAGAAGGCAAGCGGCGCGGTATTCCCGTGTTGCGCCTCGATCCCAAACGATCCCTCGTCCAGCTCGGCCACGGCAAGTATCAGCGACGGATCTGGGCCACGGTGACGTCGGAAACCGCCAACATTGCGGTCGAAGTTGCCAAGAACAAGGAACTAACGAACCGGCTCCTCCACGACGTCGGGATTCCGGTGCCTCGCGGCCAGACCGTCGGCAGCGAGGCAGAAGCGATCCGGGCGGCGCGGCGAATCCAGTACCCCGTCGTCATCAAGCCGGGCGATGGCAATCATGGCCGCGGCGTCTTCATCAACCTCATGAGCGACGACGAGGTTACCGAGTTCTTCCCGATGGCGATGCGCGAAAGCCGTTCGGGGCAGGTGATTGTCGAGAGCTACATCACGGGGAAGGACTACCGGATCCTGGTCGTCGACAACCAGGTCGTCGCCGTGGCCGAGCGCGTCCCCGCTCATGTTGAAGGCGATGGTGTCCACACTGTCCGCGAACTGATCGATATCACCAATGCGGATATCCGTCGAGGCGTTGGGCACGAAAAAATCCTCACCCGGATCTCGATCGACGAGCAGACGGTTGAAGTGCTCGAACGGGCAGGAATCGGTCTGGAAGACGTGCCCGAGACGGGCTTGTTCGTCCAGCTCAAACTTACCGGCAACATGAGCACAGGCGGCACCTCGATCGACCGTACCGACGATATCCATCCCGACAATGTGGAAATCGCCCGCCAGGCGGCCATGGTCGTCGGCCTCGACATCGCGGGCATCGACTTCATCGCCGAGGATATCGCCCAATCGGTGCGGCAGACCGGTGGGGCAATTGTCGAGGTCAACGCCGGTCCCGGCTTCCGCATGCACACTCATCCGACCGAAGGGCATCCGCGGCACGTTGGCCGAGCCGTAGTGGATATGCTCTTTCCGCGCAGCGCACCAACTCGCGTACCAATCGTGGCCGTTACAGGAACCAACGGTAAGACCACCACCTCCCGGATGATCGCTCACATCATGAAAACTGCCGGCAAGCGGGTAGGGATGACGACTACCGACGGCATTTATATCGACGGATCGCAGATCATGTCGGGCGATATGAGCGGGCCGACGAGTGCGCGCATGGTCCTCAAGAATCCAACGATCGATTACGCCGTGCTGGAAACGGCGCGCGGTGGAATCCTCCGGTCAGGTCTCGGCTACGATCGCTGCAACATTGCGGTCGTTACCAACGTGACCAGCGACCACCTTGGGCTCAGGGGCGTCGATACCCTGGCTGAGCTCGCCCGCGTCAAGGCCGTCGTCGCCCAGAGCGTCCTTCGGGATGGCGCCTCGGTCTTGAATGCGGACAACGAGTGGACGGTGGACATGACCCGCACCGCTCGTGGCGAAATCATCTTCTTCAGCATGGACGAAGACAATCCGGTCATTCGCGATCATCTTCGCGAGCGCGGCCGTGCCGTGGTGCTGAGGGAGACTCGCCAGGGCGAGATGGTGACCATCATCGAACACCGCCGCGAGACATCGTTGTTGCTCGCCAGCCAGATCCCGGCGTCGTTCGAGGGCCGGGCAAGGGTGAACATCGCCAACGCGATGGCTGCCGCCAGTGCCGCACTCGCCGACGATGTCCAGCTGGACTACATTCGGCTCGCCTTGCGCACTTTCACCAGCAGCTTTTACCAGACCCCCGGCCGTTTCAACCTGCTCGATCTGGGTGGCAAGCGGGTAGTCGTGGACTATTGTCATAACATGGCAGGACTCGAAGCGATGGCAGACTTCGTAAAGCGCATGGAGGCCGAAAGGACGGTGGCGGTCATCAGCGTGCCAGGCGACCGCTCGGATGGTGACATGCAAGCATTTGGTGGCTTGGCCGGCAAAACGTTCTCCCAGATCGTCATCCGCGAAGACGACAACACGCGTGGCCGCAAGAGCGGGTCAATTGCCGATATCCTCAGCGCCTCCGCCGTGTCCGGCGGCATGGACCCTAGCAATGTCACCATCGTGCTGGATGAACTGGAAGCGGTGAAAACGGCTGTCGACATGGCGGACAAGACCGATCTCGTCGTGCTGATGGTGGACAAGCCGGTGGAGGTCTGGGAGATGCTGACCAGCGTCGGCGCTTCCGCCATGTAGGCCGCCCGGTGCCTCTGGTGTAAAGGAAGCCTTGTGTGTGGCCTCCCCCTGCGTTTATCTAGGTAGAGGAGGCCCTTGTGGCCTCCCGCCGGGGTCGCTTTGAACGGCCGGACGCGCTGAAGAGCCTTTTGGGATCGGCTCCTCGTCGGGTACCTCGACTGACTCCGTCCGGTACTGCATCAGGCTCGGTACGACGCGAGCCATGATCAGGCAACCGATGATTGTCGCCAGACCACCCAAAGCAACGGCCGCCTGGGATCCGTACAGGCCGGCCATCCAGCCTGACCGTACCTCTCCAAGCTGGGGCCCGCCGCGGGCAAACGTGGTGTGGGCTGCTGCGATCCGGCCACGGTACTCGGCCGGTGTAACCAGGTTGCGGATTGAGTGGCGCATCGCCATGTTGATCGCGTCGGCGGCACCGCTCCCGGCCAGGAAGAGCAGTGAGAGCCAGATCGTCGTACTCAGGCCGAAACCGACGATGCACGCTCCGTAGGTAAGGATCGCGACGATGATCCCAAGTCCGGGACGCTGAGGAATCGGCGCGACGCTCATGACCAGGCTTCCTGCGACGGCACCAACGGCCGGTGCACTGAGCAGGAAACCCAGTCCGTTTGGTCCCATGTTGAGAATCTGTTCCGCGAAGATCGGCATCAGCGTGATGCTGGCCGCGAAGAAGGTAGCGATGAAATCGAGGGACATCACCGCCAGCAGGATCGGGGTCGTCCACAGGAACTTGAGTCCATCGATAACCGCGGTGAGGCCGTTGGCGCTCTCGATCACGATCTTCTCGCGCACGGTGATCATCATCGCCGCGATCACCCCCGCCACGAACGACACCGTGCCAACCGCGTAGGCGGCGGTGAGACCAACGGTGCCGATGATGATGCCGCCGAGGGCTGGCCCACCGATCTGGGCCGTTTGCATCGCCAGGTTCAGTAACGTCGAGGCACCGGCTATTTCTGCCCGGGGAACGAGCGCCGGGATGATTGCCTGGCGCGCGGGACCGGCGAATGCGTTGACAGCCGAAGCGATAAAGGTCACCCCATAGATGAGCGGCATGGTAACTGCATCGAGCGCCGTGCCGGCCATCAGCACCGCCGTCGTCGCCATGAGCAGGATGTGGGTGACGACCAGAATGGTCCTCCGGTCTCGCCGGTCCGCGATTACCCCTCCGTACAGTCCGAAGAACAGCACGGGGACAAAGCGGAACAGCCCCAGCAAGCCCAGCTGGAACGGGTCCTCAGTCAGCGCGAAGACGTTCCAGATGATCGCCACATTCTGGATCTGGGAACCGAGGATGGCGATGCTGTCGGCGATCCACAACATCCGGAAGTTGCGATGCCGAAGCGTTTGAAGGGCGGTCTTTCGAGGGGCGGACACAGTTCCTCCAGCTGATCATGGTATTGAAACGCAAGGTGTTCAGGCCAACGTGCCTGCTCTGGCTTGACGCCATAGGCGCTTGCGAACGCCATGGCGAGCAGCACGGCTACGACGCCGGCGATGCCACCGGCCATCAGGTTGGGTGCCCATTGGCCACGCCGTAACAGGCCGTCGCGTTCAATGCCCAGTATGACGATCACGGCGTACGAAACTCCCTTGTGCGTCAGCTCTCAATTGGTGCACGGGGATGTCCGGCAATCCGGGCCCGGCCATGGCAGGCCCCTTACCTTAGCGTGGCGGTTCTTCCGTGGCGGATGGAAACCCTGTCTGGGATCATACTGGAGATGCATTTTACTTGATATGCACCATGCACTATGAAAGGCGAACCGAGCAGCATGAGCCATGAAATACCATCGGTGGATCCAGACAATGGCGTACTCAGCAGGGAGCAATTGCGGAGCCTGATCGGCGATGCCGGGCGCCCGTTACTCAGCGACTTTGTGGATCTGGAAAGCCAGCTGCAACCAAACGGGTTCGATATGACCCTCCGGGAGGTCAGCAGGTACGTAGGGCAGGGGCAAATTGGCCGGGAGTCTCACGACCGGCGTCTTCCCGAGCTTGTCCCGCTGGCGTTCGATGCGGACGGCTGGATCATGCTGGAGGCCGGGCCCTACCACATCCTCTACAACGAGATTGTCTCGTTACCAGACTCGCTCATGGCCCTGGGACGACCACGTTCGAGCCTTGGACGTAGCGGGATCACGATCCACACCGCAGTCTGGGACGCGGGCTACAGCGGACGATCGACATCGCTGCTGTCCGTGCTGAATCCTGAAGGGTTTCGCGTGCAACGTGATGCCCGCGTCATGCAGTTGGTGTTTTTCGGGATGGCTGCCGCGACCGCCGCTGGCTACGCCGGCCAGTATCAGGGGGAGAATGTAGGAGATTAACGCTGTTTCCGGTTGATCACTTATTCACGCCTGGTAGCGGCCGAGCTTGTTGTCTCGACCCGGGATTCGGGTGGAGACAAGCTCCATTGCTACCGAAAAGCCGCACCTGTGTTCACCTGCCGTCGAATAGTGCAAACGGTTAGGTTACAGGGACTTCCGCTCACCCGGTCGGGAAAATGTCGGACGTTCGGGTGATTCACCTGGAACCGGAATCTGCGTCCGTACCCTGACCCGGGTATCGGTTTCGTTGCATTCCTCTTCAGGGCAATAATAGATGAATGTGTATTCTTCTTCGGATTGATTCGCGAATCGTGATGGCTTTCCCTGTTTGCCGCGCAGGCGCATTTCTCGCTTGTGGTCGGGGCACACGGGAATATCCGGTGCATCCGGCACGCGGCGAAAGATGACGTCGATCAGGCTGGGCATGCACGATTCTCCATTGGGCGACATCCACACAGTGCGATTTGGTTGGTAGTATACGGGATCGATGGCGGGATTCCGTAGTGATCATGCCCATGCGCCGTGCAGCGTGAATGGCGCAAAGGAGGGGTAATGATGGCAGGCAAAGGGGTATCGCTATCGGAGACCGTGTTTGAGGATGTCGTCAAGACGCTCCTCAAGCACTTCGGTAACGAATGGATCAGGAACAAGGCCGCCAACCGGGCATTCATGGCGGGAACCGTGTCACTTCTCCGTGATGCAGATGGCATTCACCTGATTGGTGAACCGGATATCGAGCAATTTTCGCACGATTTCAATGTCTGGCTCGATTTCGCAGTTGACGACCTGATGGTTGCCGACGATGTGGCGTACAGTATTTTCGCACGGTTCGCCGAGGACATTTTCGTGTCGACCCGGATCCTCGAGGACCATGGCGTTCGCTATCGTTTCCTGACGGGCAGCGTGCTCGATGGGCACCTGGGAAGCATCCACTTGACTGGAACGCACGCGGTCGAGTTTGTGAACATGCACCGCATGCGCACGGTCAAGGGTTTGCACTTCAACGCCTAGGTTCCGCTTTCGTATGGTGGACGAATGTTTCTCGACCACCCAGATCAGCTTCGAATTGTCACCTGTTGGAGAGGGATCACATGCCGGTCGTACACGTGGAAGACATAGGCCCGATCGATGTCGCGGAGGGAAGGCGCCTGGTGCTCGGCATTGAGGACGCCGGGATCGACATCCTGCACCGTTGTGGCGGGAATGCGCGTTGCGCGACCTGCCGTGTCGAGGTACTGGAGGGCGAGCCGACTCCGTTGACCGAGGCTGAAGAGCGACGCCTCTCTGAGTTGCGGAATCGGCAACCGTCGACCCGCCTTTCATGCCAGATCCGGGTGGTTGACGATCTGACGGTTCGCGTTCATCGCCGGCTTTCGGACAACCCGGAGCTTGGTGATGCGGGACCGCCGCCAATCGAGTGGCCGGCCGATCGGGCGCTGCCGCCGGACGAAGGTTAGAGAAACCGGCGAGCACGGGGTATACTTTTCTAAGTCGTGCTAGATGGGGAGTTGGCGGTGCCCTGTACCCGCAATCCGCCATAGCGGGGTTGAACTCCCTCTCCAGGTATGACTTTGTGGGACTGACGGTGCCACGGCGTGTTGAAGGTTGGGTCCCGCACGGCGGGGAACTGTGAATCGGGTCAGGATCGGAAGATAGCAGCCCTAAGCAGCACTCCTCGGGTGATGTGGGGTTTCCTTACCGGAGCGTACGAGTTCGGTTAAGCCGGAAAGACCATATCGAAAGAGGGTGCACGGCTACCCTTGAACCTGAAACGGGGAAGGATCACTTCGATCCTCCCCCGTTTGCTTTGTTCGTTATGATGGCTGCTGGTCGTTGTCCCACGCCATCAGAAGAGCGCAGGCGCGAAACCCGGTGGTTATCGCAGCGTTGTCGTGCGCCGGACCGGGCGCTTGGTCTGCTGCTGCGTCAGTGGTTTGCCACGCCTGGTGTGCGCGGTTCTCGCCGCTGCCTCGGTGGCGGCAGCTTTTCGGGCCGACGACCAGGAAAATGCAATCCACCCGATCATGACGATGACCGCCAGCACGCTGAGCCACATCCAGATCGGATTCCCGAAACTAATCGGGTTGATTTGCAGCAGCCGAATCAGGAAAAAGAAGAACCCCACGCCGAAAACCCACATGGCGACACCGCTGGCTTTCCTGACGGCCTTGCGACGGAACATGGTTCCAAACGGTTTGGACCAGGGGCGGCTGTTGAGATAGGCCGCCGCCACGAATCCGCCCAGGAAGATCACCACATACAAGATCGTAAAGGCATCGAGCACATCCCCCGAAGCCGGCGTAGTGGTCAGGTAATCCCAATCAAAAGGGTTTGGCATGGCAATCTGTCCGTCAGTGAGCAGCGGTTAGAGCAGTGTCCCCGAGCCATCAGACCTGTTCGTAAAGAAGCGCGCGCTTCACTTGCTCGATCGCCTCGGTCACCTTGATGTCGCGCGGGCAGGCATCCGTACAATTGAAGATGGTGCGGCATCGCCACACGCCCGAACCGCTATTCAGGATCCGCAGCCGCTGGGCGCCGCCCTGGTCGCGGCTGTCGAAGATGAACCGGTGAGCATTGACGATTGCCGCAGGCCCAACGAAATCGTCTGTGGTCCAGGTTATGGGGCAGGCAGTGGTGCAGGCGGCACACAGGATGCACTTCGTCGTATCATCGAACGCAGCACGTTGTTCTGGTGACTGACGGCGCTCGCCGGCGGCGGGCGCATCGTCTGCAATCAAGTACGGTTTGACCGACTTGTAGGCGTCGAAGAATTTCTCCATGTCGACGAGGAGATCTTTCTCGACCTTGAACCCCATCAGCGGTTCGAGTGTGATCTTCTTGCCGAGGTCCTTCATCAGGATCTTGCAGGCCAGGCGGTTCCGGCCATTGATCCGCATCGCGTCAGAGCCGCAGATGCCGTGCGCGCACGACCTCCGGTACGTGAGCGTGCCGTCGTGGTACCACTTGACCTCGTTGAGGGCATCGAGCACCCGGTCGTTCGGCTCGACGTTGACCTGGTATTCCTCGAAATGCGCCTTCTGGTCCTGTTCCGGATTGAAGCGCTTGATGCGAAGAGTAACCTCCACTGGTCTGCCTTTCCTGTTGTCGGAATGCGGAGTTTAGTACTTGCGTTCCTTCGGTTCGAAGGTTGTGATGGTGACTGGTTTTTTCTGGACCTGGAACCCTGCTCCGTCCCGGCTGATCATGCTGTGGGCCAGCCAGTTGACATCGTCCCGGGCCTCGAAGTCTTCGCGATAGTGGGCGCCACGGCTTTCCTCGCGAACCAGTGAACCGTGGACGATGGTCTCGGCGCAATCCAGCATGCACCCCAGTTCAAGCGCCTCCATCAAATCGGTGTTGTAGCGCTTGCCCTTATCCTGGATCGCGATGTGCCGGTATGCTTCCTGCAAATCGGCGATTTCCTTCTGGGCTTCGAGTAGCCCGGTCTCATTGCGGACAACGGAAACCTTGTCCATCATCAGTTCCTGCATTGCCTTTCGGATATCGGCGACACGTTCGCCCTTGTCACGATCGAGCAACGCGGCGATTTCGCTCGTCGCGGTTTCTTCGGGACTGGCCGGGAGCTCGGCAAGTTCGCGGCTCGTGATCTCCTCCAGCATGTGCCGCCCGGCCCGACGCCCAAAGACCACGAGGTCGACGAGTGAGTTGGTGCCGAGCCGGTTGGCGCCGTGCACCGAGACGCACGCCGATTCGCCGGCCGAGTAGAAGCCGGGCACCACCGTTCCTGAAGGATCCATGATGACCTGGGCATTGACGTTGGTTGGCAGCCCGCCCATGGCGTAGTGCGCGGTCGGCTGGATCGGGATGCCTTCCTTCTTGGGCTCGACTCCGAGGTAGACCCGGGCGAAGTCCGTGACATCCGGCAGTTTCTCGTCGATGACTTCTGGCGGCAGGTGGGAGACGTCAAGCAGGACGTAATCCTTGCCGTCAATGCCGCGCCCTTCCCTGACCTCCTGGTAGATGAAGCGCGACATCATGTCGCGTGGCGCCAGGTCTTTCATTGTTGGCGCGTAGCGGGCGGCAAACGCCTCGCCCTCGCCGTTGACGACGATGCCACCCTCGCCACGTGCCGCCTCGGAAACGAGGATGCCGAGCTTGTAGAGCCCAGTCGGATGGAACTGGTAGAACTCCATGTCCATTAGCGGAATCCCGCGCCGGTAGGCAAGAGCGACCCCATCTCCCGTCCCGGCGATGGCATTCGAGGTGATCTTGAACACACGGCCGTAGCCCCCCGACGCGATCAGGACGGTCTTGGCATGGATTGTGTGGATTTCGCCGGTCTTGATCTCGTACGTGATCACGCCGCAGCATTCGCCATCGTCGGTAAACATGATGTCGAGCAGGTGGTATTCGTCGAAGAAGTTGACGTTGTGCTTGATGCCCTGCTGGTACAGCGTCTGGATGATCATATGACCCGTGCGGTCGGCTGCGTAGCAGGCGCGGCGAACGGGCCCCTCGCCGAAGTTGCGGCTGTGACCGCCGAACCGGCGCTGGTCTATGCGGCCATCCGAGGTGCGGTTGAATGGCAGCCCCATGTGCTCGAGTTCCAGGACCGCGTCGATCGCTTCGCGAGCCAGAACTTCCGCCGAGTCCTGGTCGACAAGGTAGTCACCACCCTTGACGGTGTCGAACATGTGCCACTGCCAGCGGTCTTCTTCGGTGTTGCCGAGCGCCGCGCTGATGCCGCCCTGGGCGGCTCCTGTGTGTGACCGGGGAGGGTAGAGCTTGCTGACGACCGCGATGTTCGCCTTGCCAGCCATCTGAATGGCGGCCATCAATCCCGCGCCGCCCGCACCCACAATGACTGCATCGTACCTGTGGTACGCCATCTACCGTCTCCTTCGACACCTGAACCCGACTGCGTGATGTTCCTCAAAATGCCATTGCGTTGGGTGGCGGGGACCAGCCTCGGCGATGGCAATTACGAGACATACATTTGCTACTCCCATTATCCCATGCCGGGGCCGATCACGGTTACGGAAAGCGGAAGCCATGCTGATAAGGCCAATCCATGAATCCGGCGCGTATACTTCCGACGTATTCGGGATCCTCGTATCGAGGCATTGTCAGGAGCGTCGCTTGTTTTCCATTTCCTCCGAGCTCGTTGCCCGGGCATCGGCCGTCGCCTCCGGATTCGTGGAGCCGATCGCGGAGCTGGCAGCAGCCATCGCCGCCGTGCCCGCCCCGACGAACGATGAATCTGAACGGGCGGCGTTCGTTACCGCAACGCTCGAACGGCTCGGCTACTCCGATGTTTCGACCGATTCCCTTTCCGACGTCGTGGGGCGGATTCCCGGTAAGGTCAAATCCCCGGCGCTCCTTCTCGCGGGCCACATCGACACCGTCTTCCCGCGTGACACACCGATCAACATCACCCGAAACGGGGATATCCTGAGTGGTCCTGGCATCGGGGACAACAGTCTCAGCGTGGCGGCGGTGGCGATGGTGGACCATGCCCTGAAGCAACTTGGATTCGAACCGCCGGTCGATATCTTCGTCACCGGCAACGTCGGGGAGGAAGGCTTGGGTGACCTGCGGGGAATGCGGGCCGTCATGGATGCACATCCACAGGTAGGGGCCGCTATCGCCGTCGAAGGTCACAGCCTTGGCCGGGTCACCAACCGGGCCGTTGGCAGCCGTCGGTTGAAGGTCACGGTGACCGGTCCTGGTGGGCACAGTTGGGGTGACGCGGGACGCCCCAGCGCCATTCACGAGCTGGCGCGGCTGGTGACCAGGCTCGATGCGCTGCCGCTGGCGTCCGAGCCGAAGACCAGCTTCAACGTTGGTATGTTTTCGGGCGGTATTAGCGTCAATACGATCGCCCCTGAAGCAGTGGCCATCATCGACATCCGATCCGTCAGTTCGGAATCGCTCGCATCGCTCGTCGACAAGATCGATCGCCTGATCGGGGACGTCGAACAGCCCGGAGTGAGCGTCGCCGTCAAAGTGGTGGGCGACCGTCCGGCGGGCGCCTTGCCCAGCGATTCTGGTCTGGTGCCGATCGCGGTTGAGGTACTTGCGGCGCTCGGCATGGACGCCATCTGCGACGCCTCCAGCACCGATGCCAACATCCCGATCAGCCGGGGCATCCCCTCGATGTGCATCGGCTTGACGACCGGCGGCAATGTCCACCG
>JALZMD010000191.1 GCA_030858375.1 Chloroflexota bacterium | reverse complement strand
CCCGACCGAGAATACTCGAGCAGGCGTGCCCGCTCGTCATCGTCGTTTTGCCCTCGTCAGCCGAGCTCTGGCAGGACATCAACGCCATGCAGAAGGTCGACGATCTGCTGAGACGTCATGAGGGACTAAATCCGGTCGAGTTCCACATTTCTACGGGAACCGACGTGCTTCGGCTCCGGAGCCGGACCCGGCGCGTTGAATGGTCCCCCGAGTTGGAGCAAGAACTTGGCGACGTGCTGGGCGCGAACGGTGCGTTCCTGACCGAATCTGCAACATTTGCCGTCGCGGTTCAGGAGGACATCGATCCGGGAGAGCTACTGGTCGACGAGGATGACTACCGGGACGTTCGGGACGTTGCGTAGAACTGACTGGCGCCGTTTCGACACACTACATATCCCAAAAGTAATTTATGTGCATACACAGCCAATACAATTACGCCGGAAAAAATAGCCGCCCGACAGCGCGGATCGATGGGCCAGGATCGTCGCCGGTCAGGATCAGGACCAGATCGTCGGCCCTTGCCGTTTTCAGGGCCCGGTTGAGCGCCCGCCGCTCGGTCGGCAAGTGAATGACGACCGGGGGGAAGTTGTTCGCGGCAATGCCTCGGATCAATCGTGCCATGAGATCCTGGCGTGAATTGGAATGCAGCACGATGGCGCCCAAATGCCGGCCAAGCAGTCGACCGATTTCAGGCAGGTCGTGCTCCGGCAGGCGGTCGAGATTCCCAACGACGCTAATCTGCCGTCTCCGGTTTCCGGGGTTCACTGCCCTTAGGAGTGGGCGTAAATGCCACGATGGCGCGACGCCATCCACCACGATCCGGTGGTCATTTACTGCATACACATTGAACGACCCTGGGAGGATATCGGCAGACGTCTCGAACTCGCATATTGTCCGCACAATGGTGTCGTCGTCCACCCCGATGCAGGAGGCGATCGCTATGGCTGTCAGGGCATTGGCGAGCTCAAACTGCGCCGCCCCGGCCAAACTGGAGGGTATTTCGGTTTCCACACAAAGAGACCGAACATTGTCGAAGTCGCCCGACCGGATTTCGCTACCGTCGATCCAAACGCCCGACCCTCCCTGCTCGAAGTGCTGTCGCAGGTTGGGCGATTCATGGGAAAGCGACGTCACGGCAAGTGCGCAATCGGCGGTGTTGGCAGATTCGATCAGCGCTGGATCGTCGCCATTGACGACAAGCACACCATTCGCATGCACCGCTCCGGCCACACGATGGGCGCCACGCCGTGCCGTAAAGGTAAGGTCCTCCCCTAGTGGCGCGTCGAGGCTGCCCGCAAGGTTTGTCACCGCCAGAAGCGGATAGGAGGAGAGTGGCAGTCCTACCGCATTGATCGTCGACCAGTCCAGTTCCTGAATCGCGACGTCGATCGAAGACTCGGACAGTCGCGAGAGCGCCAGCGACCACCCGCTGATTTCTCCTCGCTGACGGTTCCCCCGGATGTCGATCCCGAGGTTGGTCCACGTCGCCGTTCGCAGGTGGGCCTTTCGGAGAATCGCGTCGAGCATCCGGACCACGGTGCTTTTCCCCCGCCCGCCCGCGACCCCGATTACGGGCAGAAGACCACGCTCGACGGTGTCGCGTTGCCACGATCGGAAATTGGGGGCGGCTTTCAGGGGGGTGGAAACAATTGGCGATCCGAGCGAAATGGTCATGGCGTCACAAGGAATTCAATTGTCGCTTCCAGCCCGAGCGCTGCCCGCAAGCCTGGCAACGCATGCCGCATCGCTTGGGCCCGGTGACTCAGCGCATTCTTTTGTTCGTTCGAGTGTTCAGCCATGGTTCGCCCATCAGCAAGCTCGAAGAGCGAGTCGTAGCCAAATCCGGACGTACCGCGCTCGTCAAACGCGACCGACCCTTCGCAGGTGCCTCGGCACAGTGAAAGATGACCGTTGACGTCGATGATCGCGATCACGGCGACGAAGCGGGCGGTTCTGGTCTGGCCCTGCATCGAGCCCAGGTTTCGCAAGAGGAGCGCGCGGTTATCGGCATCGTTGTGTTGCTCGCCGGCGTATCGTGCTGAAACCACCCCTGGTGCACCTCCGAGCGCATCGACCTCCAGGCCCGAGTCGTCGGCCAAGGTGACCATTCCCGTCTGTTCGAAGACATACCGCGCCTTCAACACGGCGTTGGCCTCGAAGGTAGATCCGGTTTCTTCCGGTGATGTCATCCCGAGATCAGTCAATGACCTAATGTCTATCGCGTTGCCCAGAATCGACTGGAACTCGGCTATTTTTCCGCGATTACTCGAAGCCAGAGCAAGCACTGGTCGGCCCGAGCCTGCAATCTGGTTCTTTCTCTGGTCATTCTCTGGAAACGAGGTCATGGAGGCGGAAGCCTTTCGAAGAAGCGTTCAGCATTTCGTGTCGTTTGCGACGCTATAAGCCCTGCCTCGGTATCCAGCAAACTTGCCACGAATGCGGCGATTCGCGGAATGCTTTCCGGGGTGTTGCGGCGATGCTTGAAGCCGTTGGGAACGAGGTAGGGCGAATCGGTTTCCAGCAGCAACCGGTCCAGGGGAAATCGCCTGAGCTGCTTATGGATGTGATGCGATTTGGTTCGGGTTGCAAGACCCCCGACACCGACATACGCGTCGTTGGCGAGGATCCAGCCGGTTAATTCATCCGATCCGTCGTAGCTATGAAACAAGAGCGGCGGGGTTTTATAGCGCGACTTGATCACCTCGAGCACCAGAGATTCGGCAGAGCGCATGTGGATCGCCGCGGGTAAGCCACGTTCCAGGGCGAGGTCGAGTTGGGATTGGAACGCCGTTACTTGCTGTTCAACGTTCGTTTCTCCCCGGTAGAAGTCGAGACCGATCTCGCCGATCGCGACGGGCGGAACTCGCTCCATTAGCTCCTTTAGGTCCGCATGAACTGTGTCGCTCCAACGCCTGGCATCCCCCGGATGCACGCCAAGCATGAACGACATCCCCGGAAATCGATCGGCAAGATCGATCGACGGCTGCCATCGATCTGGATTGAACCCAACATTGATCCAGCGGCTGACGCCCAGTTCCCGGCTCCGATCCATAACGGCATCGAGATCGGACGCGAAGCTGTCATCGTCGAGATGGCAGTGCGTATCCACAAATGCGGCAGCATCGACCGCATTCGTTGTCGAATGGATTTCCTGGAACATGCATTTCCTACTTGACGGTCACACTCTTCGCCAGATTGCGTGGGTAGTCAGGATCGACATTCCGCAACAATGCAACGTGAAATGCGATCTGTTGGGCAACGAAGATCTGCACCAACACGTTTGCCGGTCCATGATCGGCGATAACCAATTTCTGGCATGCGCCCTCGCCCACATCCAGTCCAATACCTATAGTGTAGCCTCCTCGGCTGCGAAGCTCCTGCATCGACGTGCCGGTATCGGTCAGGAACCGGGGGTCGGACGCGAAGCTTAGGCAGGGAATGCCGGGCTCGATGAGCGCGATTGCGCCATGCTTAAGCTCCCCCGCGGCGAAGGCCTCGGCGTGGACGTAGCTGGCCTCCTTGATCTTGAGCGCCGCTTCCTGGGCGACGCCGAAGCCATCCCCCTTGCCGATGATGTAGACGTGCTCCGAATTTGCGATGATCTCGCTGATTCGAGCAACTTCGACGGCGAATTCGTCGGACTGACTGAGATCCTCGATGGTTTGGGCAGCCCGTGTCAGTGACGGTACTGCCCGCTCATGCGTGCCGGTCACATAGAAGGCGCCGGCGAGGAGTCGGCTGAGCATCGCCAGCAATGATTTCGTGGCCAGCACGCTCCGTTCCCGCCCTGCCATAATCGGAATGACGTCATCGGCGAGTCGCGCGGCACTGGAGTGCGTCACGTTGACCAGGGCGACCACCGGGCTGCCTGTGCCCCTGGCGGTCCGCATCGCTTCCAGGATGTCGGCCGTCTCACCGCTCTGGGTAATCGCAATGACCAGGGTACGCTCGTTCAGGAATGGCGCCACCTCGTCGAACTCCGAAGCGGAAATGGCCACCGTCCTCTTTCCGGTAAGCGTCGAGAGCCAGGTCGAACCGATCCTGGCCGCGTAGAAGGCCGAGCCGCAACCGGTGAGAACCACATGCTCAGCTCGTTCAATGTGCGCCGCCAGGCGAGTCGTGCTCTCCACATCCTCGATCTGGTCGCGAAGAACGCCCGGTTGCTCAGCCATTTCCTTGGTCATGAAGTGCGAGTGATCTCCGAGTTCGTCGAGTGATAGGTCCGGCACCTGATGGCTATCGGGCAAGGGAAGCTCGACACCCGCATAGCTGAACGCTCGTACGCCCCACGCATCCAGCCGCACGATAGCCTCGTTCGGGGCAATGACCATTTCGCTGGCTTTGCCAACGAGGGCAAATGGATCGGACGAGATAAAGGCCCCTTGTGGTCCCATGCCGATCACCAGGGGCGACACGTTCATCGCGGCGGCGATCACCTCGTCCCGCTGATCGATCGCGATGACGGCGTTTTGCCCCTGCAACAGCGGAAAAACGGAACGAAGCGCGTCGACGATCGATGCTCCAGCGGTCACGTTCTCTCCCAACAGGTGCGCGACGATTTCCGAGTCGGTTTCCGAGAGATACGCGGGCGCGTGCGTGAGGCGTGCCCGCAGTTCGGCCGCGTTCTCGATGACCCCGTTGTGGACGATTGCGACCCGCCCCGTACTGTCGAGGTGCGGGTGGGCATTGGCATCGGTCACGCCACCGTGCGTCGCCCAGCGGGTATGTCCGACGGCGATGCGGGAGACGGCATCGAACGTGAACGACGTGGGAACCCGGCCGATCTTCTTGATCGTTTCGAGGCGGTCGGCTTCGCGCCAGACGATGCCCCAGGAGTCATACCCCCGGTACTCAAGGCTCTTGAGGGCTGTTCCCACCGTCAACGGCACGCTTCGCGCCGCGCCAACATATCCAAAAATACCGCACATGGAGTTACTCCCCTGTCGAGAACGCACGACAAGGTTGGCGTGGGAGTGCCTGCCGCAATTCACGGCACACACTACCGTCGCAACCGTCTCGCTGCGATCATGTCGTCATCGATTCATTTCTGGAATGATGAGAGGGGTGCGGCCGTGCCGCATGTGAAGTCCACCTGTGGGTCACGTTGTCGTTCTGTCACCAGATCGGTTTGTTGACTCACTATCGATTGTGGAGACCGGGGAACCACCCGCCGAATCTTTCGATAGGTTCCCACCTCGTCGACTCGATGTCCAATCGAGTCCAGGCGCTGAAATACTGTACGTGCGCCTCTCACATCCTGAAGACATTGTAGTGACATTCCGGCGCGGTGACAATGAGTCCGCCGTATACTTGCGCCAGCGCAATCGACCGGTGCTTCACCTCCCACGGTCGAAGTTCCATCGCACAGGAGCGATCTGGTGATCGACAGGTACACCCGCCCCGAAATGGGTGCTCTTTGGACCGACGAGGCGAAAATCCAGCAATGGCTTGCCGTTGAGCTTTCGGTCTGCGAAGCGTGGGCGCGTCGTGGCCGGATTCCGGCCGAGGCGATGGTTTCGATCCGAGGCGCCACCAGCAACCTCGAGCGCATGCGTGAGATCGAGCGGGAAACCGATCACGATGTCATCGCCTTTTTGCGAGCTGTCGGGGAAACGGTCGGCGATTCGTCTCGGTACATCCATCTGGGGCTGACGTCATCCGACGTGGTGGACACCGGCCTTGGAATTCAGACGCGCAATGCGGGCCATTTGCTCATGACCGGACTCGACCACATGGTTGAGGTCGTCGGGGCCCGTGCGATCGAGCACAAGCGCACACTCACCATCGGCCGCTCGCATGGCATGCACGCCGAACCGATGACCTTTGGCCTGAAACTCGCGGTCTGGTACGACGAACTGCGGCGGCATCGTGTTCGGCTCGAACTGGCGATCCAGGATATCGCGGTCGGCCAGATATCCGGCGCGGTCGGCACGCATGCCCACATACCCCCCGACCTGGAGGAAGAGGTCTGTACCGATCTCGGGCTTGGCGTGGAGCTAGCCTCCAACCAGGTCGTCCAGCGGGATCGTCACGCCTTCTTCCTTGCCGTGCTGGCTGGTGTCGCCGGCACCATGGAAAAGGTGACCGTCGAAATTCGCCACCTGCAACGCACCGAAGTAGGGGAGGCTGAGGAGTTCTTCGGTGAGGGTAACCAGGGATCGTCGGCGATGCCCCACAAGCGCAATCCGCATCAATCCGAGCGAATCGCTGGCCTCGCGCGGCTCGTTCGCGGGTACGCCCAGACTGGTTTCGAGAATGTGCCCCTGTGGCACGAGCGAGATATCAGTCACAGTTCGGCGGAGCGCATCATCTTTCCCGACTCTTGCATCCTGCTCGACTACATGCTCGCCGAAACCACGGAGCTGGTTGAGGAACTCGTGATCTATCCGGATCGGATGAAATCCAACCTCGAATCCACCGGGGGACTGATCTATTCCCAACGCGTCATGCTCGCGCTCGTCGACGCCGGGATCGATCGCCAAGTCGCGTACAAGCTGATCCAGCGTCACGCGCACGCCGCCTGGGACGAAGGGCAAACCTTCATCGACGTGATCGCGGCTGATCCACTTGTCCAGGAACACCTGTCGCCGGGTCAGCTTGACGATCTGTTCGATCCCTGGCAGCAACTCCAGCACCTTGATGCCGCGTTCGAGCGCCTGGGTCTCCTGGAAGCAGCCGATGTCCGGGGCTGAGACGGTGAATCCGGAAACAGCGATCACGACGATTGAGGGCTTGCCGTTTCCACCCTACCGGCGAGGCAAGGTCCGCGACGTGTTCGACCTCGGCGACCGGTTGCTGATCGTCGCCACCGACCGGCTCTCTGCCTTCGACGTGGTGCTTCCGACGGCGATTCCCGGCAAGGGTGAACTGTTGACAGCCATTTCGGAGTTCTGGTTCGACAATACCGAGCACCTCTTACCCAATCACCGAACCGGCCAATCGCTCGATGACCTGGGGGTTTCGCCGGAACAGCTGGCCCCGTTGACCGGCCGGTCGACGATCGTCCGCAAGGCCGAGCGGATCGACATCGAATGCGTCGTCAGGGGGCACCTGGCCGGGTCCGGGTGGAAGGAGTACCAGTCGCTGGGCACGCTCGCCGGCGAGGACCTTCCACCCGGTCTCCAGCGCGGCGACCATTTGCCAGCTCTCCGTTTCACGCCCGCCGTGAAGAACGACGAGGGGCACGACGAAAACATTTCTCGTGCCCGGCTCGCAGCCCAAATCGGTTCGGAACTCGCTACGCTGCTCGAACGGTCTAGTTTCGAACTGTTCACCAGCGCCCGATCGACTGCCAGGGAAGCCGGATTCGTCCTGGCCGATACCAAGTTCGAGTTCGGCTTCATCGATGATGAATTGACGCTGATCGATGAAGCGCTGACTCCCGACAGCTCGCGGTACTGGGATGCTGGGACATGGCA
>JALZMD010000178.1 GCA_030858375.1 Chloroflexota bacterium | reverse complement strand
ACATCGAACGTTATGGGCTGGAGACGCCAGAAAGGGCAAAGCACCGGTTCTCGTTCATCAGCGATCCGCTCTGGCGCGCCTACGTGTTTACCTACCACGTTGGCTACGACCTGCTTGGGGCCTGGCTCGATGCGCCGGACGAGGCGGGAAACGAGGTGGCTGGACCACCTGCCAGTGCCCACGACCGGCGACAGGCGCGGTTCGCCCGGTTGCTGGCAAACCAGGTTACTCCCTCCGCGATCCAGAGCCAGCTGGAGGCATAGCTTCGCGCTTGGCCGGGACACACCACACCCTTGGTCGTCATTGATCAGGGGTGTGTCCGGGATGTCAGGTTGTCGGTTTCGCGAGGGGGCCCGTGGAGTGACGCCAGGTCAAAGGGGGCAGGTGCGGAGGTGTCACCTGCCCCTGGCGGCGTCAGCGGGAATAAACAGGATCGAGTTCCACGTTTCGCTAGCGCGGCCAACCATACATGGTGGAAGAGTTGTCGTAGTTACGAAGGTCCTGGCGGGCCTCGTCGGCGGTAGGGTAGCCGGAACCGGTTTCCAGCACGCCAACGTAGTAGCGATCGAACCGCGTCGATCCGGACTTGACGCGCTTGCCGCCGACGTGGAAGAAGCGAAGGATGGCGTTCATGGTTGTTGGGGACTCCTGCCAACGTCTTCGTCGGCGTGTGTTACGGACTTCTAGCCGATCTCTTATGTATAATATTATAGCGATATTCGCATGATGTGTCAACATATTATGAACATATGAGCATGTCTGTCGGTATCGGCATATTGAGCTCCGGATTCGGCTAATACGAGCCTGCCATGACCGATCCGGGTGGCCGGTTTCGGTCCTGTACGCGTACCATCACTGCGAGGGGCCGGGATGGTCGAACTTCTGATAGCCCGGACATCGTTGCCGACATCGATTACACGAGGCCGCTTTGATGACGCATCAAGTCACGCGATCACCCCGACGAAACGGACCGCAAATCCTCAGCACGCTGCTCTTCGTGGCGGCAATCGGGTTTGCCGCCGCCGCCGTCTACATTTGGTACATGGACGATGCGAACGAGGACGATGCCCCGCCAGTTCCCTCGGTCGAGGCCGGCCGGTACGAGTTAGTCAACGTGCTCAACGCGCTGGAGGATGCTGGACTTGAAGCCGACTACGGGCGCTCGCCAGCCACCGCCAGAACCGACCAGATCGACCGGCCTGGCCAGAACTTGCGCGTTGAGGAGACCAACGTCTTCATTTTCGTCTTCAACGGCGCAAACGCCGAAGAGGCCGCCACGGCCCGGGATGCGGTATTTGTGGGTATTGACCCGGCGACGATGTCGTTGACTACCCCCTCCGGCAACGACGTGAGTAATGGTGAGCCGCTCTCCGTCTACCAGGGTGCAAACGTCATCGCGGTCCTGATCGGGGGCGATGAGGATGTTCAGGCAGAAGTGCGGGACGTGATCGAGGGATTGAGCTGAGCACGCCGTCGCCCGGGCAATCGCCGTCACCGTCCGCCGATGATTCCGGTGACGATGTGCCGGCCGGAACTGGTCCGGCCAGCCGGCCGGTGACGCTGGCCGATACCGACGCCGACCTGGAAGTGCACGGCCGGATCGGGTATGGCACTCGTACGCCGTGGTTCCTGGGCGGACTGCTGGTGCTGGCGGTGGTGGTGATCGGGTTCGCCGGTTTCCTGAATGGACGTGATGAGGAAGATTCCGGAATTCCCGAGATGGCGCCCGGTTTCGAGCTGATGCTCTTCGACGGGTCCACCTTCCGCCTCGCGGAGCACCGAGGCCAGGTTGTCGTCCTCAACTTCTGGGCGTCGTGGTGTGAACCGTGTCGGGAGGAGATGCCGGCGTTGCAGCAGGCAGCCGATGAGGCCGGTGACGAGGTGGTGTTCGTCGGCATTGGCGCCAAAACCGACCGTGAAGACGATGCCCGGGCCTTTGCCGAGGAGTTCGCGATCACCTACCCGGTCGGCCGCGACACTGAAGGCGGCGACCGCGTCAATGGCGCGATCCAGACCGATTACGGCGTCTTTGCCTTTCCCTCAACCTATGTCATCAATCCCGAAGGGCGGATCGATGCCGTGTTGATCACTCCAATCGATGAGGCGTCCGATATCCAGCCGTACATTGATGCCGCGCGCGATTGAATCGGATGATGCACATGGTTCTGACCCGCTCTGGAGCGGCGCCACTTGAACGTCATCCCGCCGGGGGCGTCTTACGCGACCAGAGGGTGGCGAAGCAGTATGACAATAGAGGCGCCTCGCGCCGCAATCAAGGTACGGGAGAGGCGATGCACTCCTCATATCAAAGTGCATCACCCGTGATTAAAAGGGGAGAGCCGTTGGTGTAGGGACCAACGGCTCAGGGAGGGGGAGGGAAGGTGGGTCAACGGTTCCGGAAGAGCGCCATTGTGGGGCGGCGCCGACCGGTGATGACATCCAGAGATTAGCACACATGTTCGTATTGTGACAAGGTGGCACAGGTGGCTGGTCCTAACCATCCTGATGGTGATGAAGTGTTTTCATCGAATACGCTGTCATGCCAATTCGCTTGGGCAGATGCAATCGACCCAACTGCTTCTCTAAACGCACAGGAGTGGTATTTCGTTGCATGATTCCAGATATTGCGTGGGGCGATCGCCTGACGTTGGATTCAATTGGCATCGACCGCACCGGTGACTGGGTGTCGCGAACCTGCCAAAACGCCCCGATCGATAACGGTTATGAACGGTAGGGTCAGACTGGAGCGTGCGATGCACGGTGAATACAAGACGCCTGGCGGGAAGCTCGTGGTGGTCGATTTTGAGGTAGCTGATGCCCAGCTTCGGCAGGTCGAGGTTTCCGGGGATTTCTTCCTCTATCCGGAGGAGTCACTGGCGGCGATCACGAGCGCCCTCGACGGGTTGCCGAGTGGCACGG
>JALZMD010000216.1 GCA_030858375.1 Chloroflexota bacterium | reverse complement strand
GCGGAGAGTTCCCGGATGCGGCGGCTCCAGGATCGTGCGCAGGCCGAGTCCCCCGGTAGCCGGGCCGCGTTCATCCCGGAACTCAACGGCCTGCTCCAGGTGTACCCGGTCGATTACGACCTGAAGTCGCTTGCTCGCGTCACCGATCCCGCCTGGATCGGTGATCGGATCGGCCGCGCCCTGAGCGACCGGTCGATTGCGGTTTCCGGCCAGCCAGGGCTGATTCGCTACAAGCCGGAACGCAAGGCGCTCATCCGCTACGACCTCGATCACGCCCCGTACGACCGGCTCTACGGCAAACTCCACGCCGATGACCGGGGTGTGCATCTGGCCGTATGGACCACGGCCCTGATCGATGCCGGGGTCGCCACGCCGCCGGTGGTGGTTTCCCTGCCGGAACGCCAGTTCATTGCCCATGCCGAGGCGGTCGGGCTTCCCCTCGCGGCACTGCGCGGATCCGCAGGCTACGCTAGGTGGATGGAGCCGCTGGCCGGGTCGATGCGGGAACTCCAGCAGGTCGAGCTTCCGGGATTGAGATCTCATCGCCTCGCCGATGAGATAGCCGCGGTGAAGGAGACGGCGCGGTTTCTGGGAACGATCGCCCCGCGTCTCGCCATCCGTCTCGATCGCGTCACGAACGACATCGCCGCGCGATTATCTGGCGTGTCTGATCTCCTCCACACCACACACGGTGACTTCTACGACGACCAGGCCGTTGTTTCCGGTAGTTGCCTGGCCCTCATCGACCTCGATGAAATGCGCCTGGCCCACCCGGCGATCGACGCCGGGAACATGCTCGCCCACCTCATCTCCGGACAGGACCGGGGCGATGACGTGGCCGGAGCAGCGGCGGCATTCCGTGAGGCGGTGCTGACCCGCGACCCCGCGCTGGCCCCGAACCTGGCGGCGTTCGAGGCGGCGGCGCTCCTCAGGTTGGCGCCTGGCCCCTTCCGCCGCCTTGAACCGGATTGGCCGGAAGGCATCGCGCGTATTCTCACCCTCGCTGAGAAATGCCTTGCGGGAACCCGCTCCACTCACCCTCCGAACGGCCGTGGCCTGGCCAATGATCCGCTTTTGCCAAACCTGCCCCAGGTGATGGACCGGACCACCATCGCTCGCCACCTCGCCGACCATGGCGTGACCACACCGATCGTCGGCGTCGAGCTGGTCCGTCATAAGGTCGGCCGCCGCGCGATCGTGCGCTACGACCTGGGCGGTGGTTCGTCATTCTATGGAAAGACCTTCGCGTCCGAACGTGGCCCAAGGGTCTTTCGCATTGCCCAACGTGTTGCAGAGGCCTGGGCGTTCGGCCCCGACGTAGCCCTGCCGGCACCGGTCGCCTTTGTGCCGGAATGCAGCCTGCTCATCCAGCGCGCGGTTGCCGGGAGTCCGGTCGAAATGGCGCTCCGTGAGGGTGATGAGAGATTGGCGCGTCGCATCGCGCAAGCGCTCCATCGATTCCACGGGTCCGGGCTCGACCTCGGGCGTACCCATGACCTGTCGAAGGAACTGGCGCCGTTGACGATGCGAGCCGGAAACGTGGTCTCCGCCTGCCCGGACCTCGCTGATCGTACGCGCGCACTCCACGAACGCCTGCTCATTTTCGCCGGTCATCCGTGCCAGTGGCGCAATTGCCCGATCCACCGCGACTTTTACCACGATCAGGTCCTGGTCGAGGGTGACCGGCTGGCCGTGCTCGACCTCGACGACGCCGCAATGTCGGAACCCGCCGTGGATATCGCCAACTTTGCCGTCCACCTTCGCTTACTTGGTTTCCAGCATCCCGAAGACTCAGCCGCGCTGGAATGGGTCGAGGCGGCCTTCATCGAGAGCGCCATCGAGCTGGATCAGGCGCTGGACCACACGCTCCTCCCGTATCTCATGGCGACAACAATGCTCCGTCTCGCCGGGATCCATGTTTCGCGCGCCAATGGCCGCCAGGTCGCCTGGCAACTCCTGAAGGCTGCGGAGGAGGCACTCGACACGATCCCGGCCTGCCCAATCGGTGATGTGTCTCACTCGCCCACCGTGCGACAATAGCGGGAGTCGGAGCAGGCACGGTTGGGCGGTCACGGCTGCCAACCGCAACATGAGCGAGGTTCAGGAACGTGCGGATCGCAATCGTTGGCGCCGGGGCAATGGGGTCGTTAATGGCGGGTCGTCTCGCCGCGGTTGCCGGCCAGCCGGGTTCGACCCCAGCCGCGTCCGTGGATCACGTCGTTCTCTATGGCCGCCAATCCGATCACCTCGAAGCGATCCGGGCCAACGGGCTCACGATCGTCGAACGGAGCGGCGCCAGCAGCGTCATCCCGGTCACGGCCACCACCAACCCGGCTGAAGTCGAGGGCAGCGATGTGGTCCTGGTCCTCGTCAAGGCCTGGGCCTCGGCCGAAGCCGCCACGCCTCTTTGTCCCTATCTCACCCGCGATACAGTGGTCATCACCCTCCAGAACGGCCTTGGTAACGCCTCCGCCCTCCGCTCGTCCCTGCTCAACGATGGCGTCCGGCCCCATGTTTACCTCGGTGTCACAACCCAGGGCGCGATGCGCACCGAACCTGGCGTCATCGTCCACAGCGGCTCCGGCATCACCGCCCTCGGCCGCCGCACCAACCCGGCGAACACCCAGCTCCGCGACATCGCCAACGCGATGACCGCCTCCGGACTTCAGACCGTCGCCGTCGACGATATCCACCGCTGGGTCTGGCGCAAACTCGCGGTCAACGCCGCGATCAACCCGCTCACCGCGCTCGCCGGCGTGTCCAATTCCGTGATTAGCACCGATCCTGGCCTGCGCGCGGCAGCCGAGGCGATCGCCCGCGAAGTGGTCACCGTTGGCAAGGCGACGGGCGTCAAGATTGACGTCAAGGAAGTGCTCGCCGCGATCGAGGATGTCGCCCGCGCCACTGGTGACAATCGTTCTTCCATGCTCGTCGATATCGAAACCGGCGCCCCAACCGAAATCGATGCCATCAACGGCGCGGTCGTCTCCGAAGCCCGGCGCCACGCGATCAAAGTCCCGGCCAACCAGTTGATGACGGCCCTCGTCCGGGCCCGGGAGGGTCGGTTCCAGGCCGAACCCGATGACGATGACGCTCTGGACGTTGGCGCGATCTCCTGAGACGGAAGACCCTATTCATGATCAAAACGTCGAAAAAACAGTGGTTGAACCACACATCAATCTGGCCGAGCGTAGGGGGCAACCGGGCCTGTCCCGAGCCGGCGAGGGATCATGACCAGACCTCTGCGACCCGCGAGCTGCAGGCGATCACCCATCCGCGTATTCAGCAGGGCCGCCAGGATCGCCCCTGCCCCCGATCGCTCCGAGTTGAGCCGAAGCCCGTATGACCTCTCAAGCCCCTGAGCATTCGCCGGCTCGTACGATCCCGGAACTTCGCCGCTACAAGGCCGGCGGAGACCAGCTGCCGCTGGTAATGGTGACTGCCTACGATGCCCCGACCGCGCGTTTCGTGGTCGAGGCCGGGGTCGATATCATCCTCGTTGGCGATTCGGTCGGTACCACCCTGCTCGGCTACGACAGCACCGTGCCGGTCACGCTCGACGATATCCTCCACCACACAAAGGCGGTTCGCCGGGGCGCTCCCGGCGCTCACATCGTGGCCGACCTGCCGTTCATGACCTATCAGGTCAGCGACGAGCAGGCCGTCGCCAACGCCGGCCGCCTGCTCAAGGAAGGCGGCGCCGACGCTGTCAAACTGGAAGGCGGACTTGCCCTCGCCAGCCGGGTCGAGGCCATCGCCCGCGCTGGAATCCCGGTCGTTGGACACATCGGGCTCACGCCGCAAACCGCCGGGCTGCTCGGCGGCTTCAAGGTCCAGGGCCAGGAGTTCGTCTCCGCCCGCGCCCTGATCGACGACGCGATCGCGATTGCCCGGGCCGGGGCCTACATGCTCGTGATCGAGGTTGTGCCCTCGGCCTTGGCGAAGATGGTCACCGAACGGGTGCCGATCCCGGTGATCGGGATCGGCGCCGGAGCCGATTGCGACGGCCAGGTCCTCGTCATCCATGACTTGCTTGGCATTGAGGATCGCCACGCCGCCCGCTTCGTCAAGCGCTACGCCAGCCTCGCCAGCGATATCCGGAATGCCGTCACCGCCTTCGCCGGCGACGTGCGCGAGGGAGCCTACCCCCAACCCGAACACACCTACAAGATGAAGTCGACGGTGCTTGCCGAACTTCGCGACAGCCTGGAGCGCGAGCCCTCGTGACCATCGTTGTCCATACGCCCGCCGAAATTGCCGCACATCGTGCATGTGACCAATCGGTCGGTCTCGTGCCGACAATGGGCGCCCTGCACGACGGCCACCTGTCCCTGATCCGTCGCGCCGCCGCCGAAACGGAC
>JALZMD010000215.1 GCA_030858375.1 Chloroflexota bacterium | reverse complement strand
TCGTCGACGAGCAGCAGCGCCCGATCGTGAAGATTCACGTGGGCGCCGATCAGCAGGCGGCGATCACCGCCCTCGAGGCGATCGGCGCGTTCGCGACGGTCCGGTTCCGCGAGATGCTCCGGACCTGGGGTGGCCGGACCGACCACCTCATGTTCGAGTACTGCAACAGGCAGTGGGTCCACCGGCTTGGCGATCCCCGGAACGTGCCCCTGGAGCGAACAGGGACAGGCGAGCCGCGCCCGGTGCCCGCCCCGGTGACGCTCGACGGCGATCCGCCGGCAAACGCGGTGAACGTTGGCCAGCGGGTCTACCTCCGGCCGGTCGACAAGAAGGATGCGGCCCAAATCGCCCTGTGGTCGCGCCAGGAGACGGAATCGTTCTGGGATGCGGGGAGGTGGATGTACAGCACCCACGGCTACGCCGCGCATGAGACAGAGCAGCAGAAGAAGGATCTCCAGACGTCCGTCCATTTCGCAGTTTGCCTGCGCGAGAACGATGAGCTCATCGGAACGCTCGGCGTCGATGACATTGACTACGTGCACGGGTTCGCCGAAACGGGAAGCCTGATCAACCGGCCGGAATATCGTGGCGCGGGCTACGGATCCGAGGCCAAGCACCTGCTCTTCGACTACGCCTTCAACACGCTGAACCTCCACGCCTTGCAATCGTTCGTGATCTTCCCGAACACTCGCTCGGCCGCAGCCCTTCGCAAGCAGGGCTACCGTGAGGCAGGCCGCCTGCATTGGGACTTCGCGTCGTTCGGGAAGTTCGAGAATTTCATTTGTTTCGACCTGCTCGCCTCCGACTGGCGGCAGATGCCCCGCACCGACTACCCGGTGCCGGCTGAGGAGGGTGCCTGATGAGCGCCGCAACGATGACGAAAGCAACCGTACCGGTCGCGACGCCCGGAACCGGCAGCGAAGGTCAAACCTTCCTGGTCGGTGATGAAATCTACCTGCGTGGTCCCGAAGAAGAGGATGCCAAAGTCGGCATGTCGTGGCGGCCGACGCTCTTCCCGATCGCTCCCGAGTTGACGGAAGAGTGGATCAAGGACGACCTGGCCAAGGACGATCACGCCACATTCGTGATCGTTCGCAAGGCGGACGACCGCGTCGTCGGCTCGATCAAGGTCGTGAATGAAGGGATTGACTACTGGTTGGAACCGAAGGTCGATGGGTTGTACGGTGATCGCGGACTGCATTGGAAGGCCGAGGCGATCGTGCTGGTGGCCCGGTGGTTGATTCACGAGCGTGGCCAGCCGGTGGCGCACCTCTTCAACGTCGCAGCCAATGAGCAGCCCGTGGTCGAATTTCTTGAGAAAGCGGGCCTGCGCGAGACCGCGCGCTTTCGGGAAATGCTGGAACGACATGGCAAACGGGTCGATTGTGTCGCGTACGAATACCTGAGCCCGGAGTGGGTGGCGAACCTGGGCGACCCGAACGAGGCGCCATTGGAGCGGACCGGGAGTGGTGAGCCGCGCCCGGTGCCGCCGCCCGTGACGCTCGACGGCGATCCACCGCGCAACGCGATGATGGTTGGCAAGCGGGTCTACCTGCGGCCGGAGGAGCCGGGTGACAGCGTGAAGGCGGCGCTGATGGCGCGGCAGGAGACGGAGACGTTCTTCGATATCGGGCGTTACCTGACCAGCCCGGTCATGTACGAAAAGTGGATCAACGATCATCAAAAGCCGGACCTGCCATCGTGGATCACCTTCTGCGTCTGCCTGCGGGAGAACGACGAGCCGATTGGCTGGGTCGCGCTGCTCGATGTCGACTACCAGAACCGGTTCGCCGAAACCGGCAGTTTCTTCGGCAACGTCCAGTACCGGGGCGGCGGGTATGGGTCCGAGGCGAAGCAGTTGCTCCTGGAATATGCCTTCGAGCGGCTGGGACTGCACATGGTGCAGTCGTGGGTCTACTTCCAGAACACGCGGTCGGCGGCGGCGCTCCGCAAGCAGGGTTACCGGGAGTCGGGGCGGATCAACTGGGCGTATCCGAACAACGGTACGCTCGACAACTTCGTGACCTTCGACCTGCTGGCCGAGGAGTGGCGTGCCATGCCGCGCAAGGAGTGGGAACCGAAGCAAGATGCCTGACGCAACGCGCAACATCTGTAACGAGTGATGCATATTGGGATTCAAGGCGAGGTGCCGGACCAATTGGCTTGCTTCTGGCCCCGGCACCTCGCCGTCCCAGGCGGAAACCCGCGCCAGGACAGCCAACGTCCACATCAATACGCATCGCCCCTCATCCGTAAGGGCAGACCTGATTCGACCGTAATCTGGATCTGGCAAGCCACGTTCTTGTCGAATCTGTTGTCCGCCCACCGTATC
>JALZMD010000214.1 GCA_030858375.1 Chloroflexota bacterium | reverse complement strand
TCCAGGAGCAGGGGGCCGATCGCCTCCATGTCGACGCCGGTTCCATCGACATCGTCCTCGATCACGTAAACCCCGTCGTCCCAGCCGAGCTTCGCATTCTCGGCCGGGGTGAGCACGTCGACCGCGATGTCGTCGAGGCGGCCCTGGAGCTTTTCCAGGTTCAGGGCCGCCGTGCCATCGCGGTTGATGGTGAGGGCACCAGTCAACTCCTCGGTGTCGATGTCGTAGGAAATGTCACCGAAGGTAAAGATCACTGGCTCACCAACGAGGGTAACGGCATCTTCCTTCGCTCCCTCCAGGTCGCCGGCGGTGACATCTGGCGGGATCGGAACCGAGTTCAGGGCAATGGTGGCGGTGCGGCCGGTGTGGACGGCGTCAATCGTCGCTTGCCTGGCAGCTTCCAGGTCTAGCGCGCGCCCCGCGGCGTCAGCGAGGATATCGATCGCGGATCCGCGCCGCACGAGCCGGGCATTCTTACTGTCAATCCGGATCTGCTGGCCGATGTTGTCGAGGAACGCCCCAAGCTTGAGGTCGTCCTGCAGCACCGAAAGCGGGACGTTGTGCTGGTCACCCTGATCGAGCAGCGTGGCGTACCGGTCGATGACGGTGCCGTCGCGTCCCTGGTCCCACGCCTGCTTCAGCATCGACTCGTAATCGACGATCATGCCGAGGTCGGAGAGGCTGGCCGGCCAGGATTGATCCTCGAACGTGTAGGTGACGGCGTGGTCCTCGAGCGGGGTGAACGCCGAGCGCAACATCTCCTCGCTGTCGGTCCGGGACATGCCCTCGATCGTGATGCCCTGCACGCTGGTGCCAGGGTAGAACTGGCCCTGGCTACGTGCGGGCAGGGCGACCGCGACCGCGGCGACCGTGGTGCCGAGCGCCCCGGCAACCATCCCCCGGCGGCTGATCAAGCGACGATATCGATGTGAACCTGACACGTCCAAACCCCGACCTTCTCCCCTGTGCCTGGCTATGTCTCGGCCAGGCACACACTTCAAGACAAGGGTGCAGCCGAACGACCGTCGTGGCCATCCGTCATGCGCCATTCCTTCGGTATACGCCGCGCCCGATACAGGGGATTGGTGACCCGACCCATACCCCCTGCGCGTCAGTCGACCGGTACCAGTGCTGTGGCCAAGCCTGGCCGCTCCCGTTACCATGAAATGGTAGCTTACGAATGGTTGCCCGGTGTGGCGGAGATTCCGCCCGGGGCCGCCAGGGTCGTTTCATGCGGAATGCGCAGGCACCCGGTGCCAGCATTCATGGGAGCATCATCGCAATGGCCGTCAAATTTGGAGTGTTCGTACCGCAGGGCTGGAAGATGGACTTGGTTGGTATCGCTGACCCGATCGAGCAGTTCGAGGCGATGACGTCGGTGGCGAAGGCCGCCGATCAGGGGCCGTGGGATTCGATCTGGGTCTACGATCACTTCCACACCGTGCCCGAACCGACCATGAACTCGGTCTTCGAATCGTGGACGATCAGCGCCACGCTCGCGCGCGATACGTCGCGGGTCAATGTCGGCCAGATGGTCAACTGCAACGGCTACCGGCAGCCCTCGCTCTTCGCGAAGATCGCCTCGACGGTGGACGTCGCCAGCCATGGGCGGCTCTACGCCGGGTTCGGGGCCGGCTGGTACGAGCACGAGTGGCGGGCCTACGGCTACGGCTTTCCGGAAACCAGGGAGCGCATGGCCCGCTTCCGCGAAGCGGTCCAGATCATCCACAAGATGTGGACCGAAGACAAACCGGTCTTCGAGGGCAAGCACTACACGATCGACGGGCCGATCAACGAGCCGAAGAGCGCCAAACCTGGCCGCAAGGTGCCGTTGTGGATCGGTGGTGGCGGTGAAAAGGTCACCCTTCGGCTGGTGGCCCAGTACGGCGATGCCTGCAACGTTGGCGGTGGTGACGCGGCCGTGATCAAGCAGAAGCTGGATATCCTCCAGGCGCACTGCGAGCGCGAAGGCCGGGACTACGGCGAGATCACGAAATCGACCACCTACACGGCGTTCCCGATTCCAAATGGGGCCGATCCGGCCGCGGCCAGCGCCGGGGTCCGCCAGTCCTACGGCGGGTTGGACCTCGAGACATTCAGCGCCAAGGTTGCCAAGGTGAAGACGACCGACCAGATCGCCGAGGAGATCCAGACCGGTGTCGAGGCCGGGATCGATTACGCGATCAACTACATCCCGGGTGTGGCCTACGACATGGACCCCATGCACCTCTTCGAGGAAGAGAT
>JALZMD010000212.1 GCA_030858375.1 Chloroflexota bacterium | reverse complement strand
TCGCATCCCGCCGTCTCTCCGGCGATCAAGCAGCCGAACGAGGCCAAGCAAGCCGAGCAGCGGGAGAGTCACGTACTTCACCAGGGCCGACAGCGTTATCAGGACCAGCCCGCCACGGATCGCCCGCGTACCTCCCACCACCGCCAGAAAGATCCCCCCCGTCGAAAGAAGCAACATCAACGGATCGTTGTGCGCCTGCCCGGTCGATTCGACGATCATGTTGGGTTGCCAGGCGACCAGTACGGCGGCCCCCACAGCGAGCGGCTGGCTCTTCGTCAATGTTCTCGCGAACCAGTAGACGAGACCAGCCAGTGCCATTGCGACCGCGCCGAGTACGACTTTGTAGACAACCGTGGCCATGACGGGATCCGGTCCGACGATTCCCATGATTGCGCTGTTGGCCAGTGTCCAGACCGGGCCATACACCGCCGTCATCTCGACCCAGTGGTTGTAAGCGAGCAGCGGGTTGTCCGGAAACGCCATGAGCGGGGACACGTACGGGTTGATCCCGTTCGCCGCCAGGTCGCCCGACATCTCGTAGAAGAAGACATCCGCATTTGTCGGTACCAGCAGCAGCATGACGACATGGGCAACCACCGGCCCAACCAGCCACTGCCAGAGCGGGCGGGCTGGCCCTCGGCGAGATAGCCAGAACGCCCACGCCTGGGAGACGAACATCATCACGAACGAAAAGCGGACTGACCAGGCGATGACGCCCGGCGCCAGCTCGAAGAAACGGCCATCGTCCTGGCTGCCCGGAAGCCACCAAAGCGCCCGCTGCCAGAGCGCGACCCGTTCGAGGGCCCCAAACGATTCCGTGAGGTTGGTCAGGCCTCGGTTCCCATCGAGTACCGGTGTTCCGAGGTAGGCATAGACCATGATCAGGGAGGACAGGGCGATCAGGACTGAAGGCACCCAAAGGCCAACCCGCTCGAACCATCTCAGGTACGGAGTCTCGTCTTCGATCATGGTGGGCATGGTCGATGCCGGTGCATCTCTCTCGAGCTGTTGATCCGCTGCCACCTGCTCGATCGACATCTCGACGTTCACGACTGGCTGCCCGGGCGGAATGCGGTTTCGCCCATCGGGAGTGAAGGAGGATGCTCAGGCTGGCGTGCATGCCTGGAGACGACCTCGGCGCCCGACACTCGGGTACGCAGATATGTGGCCACGCCGATTTGTCTCATGCGGAATGCCCACCCCGCCGTCTTGCTGAGCGGTCCGTCCAGAGTGATCTGTCCTATTGCCACACGAGCCCTGCACGGTTGCGGAGCTTGCTCCGCCCATCGACGCGAACGGCAGTTCGGCTTGGACAGTCCGCTGAGCGTTAGCGAAGCATCTCCGCGCGTAGTGAAGCGAAGCGGAACGATAGCGCATCCGGCGCAGCCGGGCTGGTGTCGCAGTGCGTCAGGCGCCGGCTTCGCCGTTGAGTGCTTCGCCGGTATCCAGCAGGTCCGACCCTGCGCAAGCTCAGGGTGACGGGTAAGATGCAGCTTGGATTCTGGACGCCATGTGTCGGCAACGCCATTCAGGAAGAAGACAGCGGGGACGTGCGCTGGGCACGATAACCTGGCCAGACCCCTAATTCCCATTGGTCATCCGTTTCAGTTCGAAAAGGGCGTTGAGGGCTTCCAGTGGCGACATCGACTCGATCTCCAGCTGCGCAAGTCGATCGAGCGCCGGGTTGGGTTGATCGAAGAACGTGAGCTGCAAACCATCCAGGTTGGACGGCCCCGGTCGTTTCATCGCTGCCCGCCGGGTGTGCTGACTGTTGGCCGGATGGTCACGCTCGAGGTCGGCGAGAATCTCTTCGGCGCGCCGGATGATGCCGCGCGGAATGCCCGCGAGTTGGGCGACATGGATACCATACGAGCGATCCGCGCCACCTGGCACGACCTGCCGCAGGAACACGACCTGGTCACCATCATCCAGCACGTCCATGCGGTAGGTCTTGACCCGTGGCAACAATCCGGCCAACTCGGTGAGTTCGTGGTAATGCGTGGCGAACAGGGTTTTGCAGCCCAGGTGCGTTGAGTTGTGGAGGTATTCGATGATCGCCCGGGCAATCGCCAGACCGTCGTACGTGCTGGTGCCTCGCCCGATTTCGTCGAGCACGATTAGGCTGCGCTCGGTGGCATGATTTAGGATATTCGCCGTTTCGAGCATCTCGACCATGAAGGTGCTTTGCCCGGTTGCGATATCGTCCTGTGCCCCAATCCGCGTAAAGATGCGATCGACGATGCCGATCGTCGCCGATTCGGCCGGCACGTACGAGCCGATCTGTGCCATCAGTGTGATCAGCGCCACTTGACGCAGCCAGCTGCTTTTGCCCGCCATATTCGGGCCGGTAAGCACCACGATCTGGTCGTTGTCGTTATCGAGCATGGCGCCGTTGGGAACGTACTCGCCGGTTGGGAGAATCGACTCCAGCACTGGATGACGACCCGCCGTGATCTCGATCCGGCCGGA
>JALZMD010000101.1 GCA_030858375.1 Chloroflexota bacterium | reverse complement strand
GACCGGACAAACCGGCCCGCGCAGTTGGCCGACAGCGTTGAGCGCCTTGCCGACCGGTTCGATCGTGGAAGCCAGGAACTGCTTACCCAGCTCCAGGTGGAGCACGACCGGCTCGAAAGCCTGGCGTCGCGACGTGAGAAGGAATTCGCCGACTTCGGCAAGTTCGCGTCCGGCATGCGGGCTGGGGCCGAGGAGTTGCATCGGCTGCTTGTCGACTTGCGGCAGGTCTCTTCCGGGCTGGAGACGTCGCTGGAGGATCTCGCCAGCGAGGTGAGCGGTTCCGGCGATCAACAACGAAGCTTGCTGGCGGCGGTCACGAATCTCGAGCGGATGACGTCTTCGGCGATCCAGAGCGATCAGGCCGTCAACCGGCA
The DNA here is from genome assembly GCA_030858375.1 of Chloroflexota bacterium. Lineage (GTDB taxonomy): Bacteria > Chloroflexota > Chloroflexia > Thermomicrobiales > UBA6265 > JACCYX01. Next base: position 7,592 of record JALZMD010000101.1, on the reverse strand, counting down.
GCTGTCACTGGCGGCATCCAATCTCGCCGAGACTGCCGACAAGGCAATTACCGGGGCCGACCAGGCGGCCCAGGCTGGCCGGATCGCGGGTGATGCAGTTCGCGGCCTTGGTGAAATAGCCCAGCGGATCGCCGAGAGCCAGGAACGCGTGGATCAACTCGTCCTGGGTGACATGGAAGCGAGTGGACGGCTGGCGGAAGCCATGCGGGCCAGTTCCAGTGGTTCGGAATCGACCACGCGGGCACTCAACGACGTGGGCCAGGGCCTGAACCGGATCCGGGCAGAATTTGAGCGCATGGGCATCCAGACCGGCCAGCACGCAAGTTCGCTCAATGCCTTGCTCGGCCAACAAGCCGATATAGCCCGTGAACTTTCAGGCGTATCGAAGGACCTTGGGTCGGTTGGAGTGACGACGGCCCAGCGGCAGCGCGAAGTGAATCAGGACCTGCAGCACCTTGTCCAGCGGCTCGACAGTCTTGCCAACACGCTCAACCGGATGATGCAGACGGCGCCAAGCACGGAAAACCTGCAGCAGGCATTCGCAGCCGCGCTACGGGCGGAGCTCGGGCGGTCGTCGTCCGGCGATGGTACCGAACCGGTTGCGGGCCGAGCACCTTGGTCCAGGTAGTGGCGTGCCTCATGCTACCTGACCAGACCCCTTCGCAAGTTGGAGTGTGCTAATGCAGCCCTACAAGCGCAAGCGGCGAACTCGACGAGACATGTTCGTGCTTGGTGGATGGCTTTTCGCCGACCTCCTGTTAGGACTGGCGATGTTGTTCGCGGTCGCAAACACGGTTGGCCAGGCGCCGCCCACCCCAACCCCAACGCCGGCTCCCAATTTCCTGGCAACCGCTGAATCCGATCTCGCCCTCCAGCAGACCGAGAATCAGGAAACCATCGCGGCCCTACAGGGTCAAATCGACCAGGCGGCGATCAGCGCCCAGCAAACCCAGGAGGCGGCAGACGAGGCGTTTGCTTTCGCCACCGAAGCCGCCAATGCTGAGGCGACGCGGGCAGCCATGACCAGCGACGAACGGGCGACCGCTGATGCGCAGGCCACCGAGAATGCGCTTTCGGCGCAGGCGACGATCAATGCCTTGGCAACCCAACAAGCGGCGTCCGACAGCAGCGTCGACGACCTTAACAGCCAACTCGCGACCAACGTTGCACAGGCGACCGAGGCGGCCAGCGAAATCGATACATTGGCGACGCGGCAAGCCGAAGTCCAGGCAGTAGCGACCGAGAACGCCGATTCTGGAGCCAATGCGCAGGCAACTTCGGCGGCGGTGCAAAGCGCGCTGGCGACCAGTGAAGTGAATGCACAGTCGGCACTCGCGACCAGCGAGGCAGCCGCCCAGGCCGTGACCGCTGCCCAGGCGACCAGTGACGCGGCGAGCCAACTGATCGCCGACGCCCAAGCCACGAGCAACGCAGCCAGCCAGCAAGTCACGGAAGCCCAGGCGACCGCCGACGCGGCGAGCCAGCAGGCGCAACTCAACTCTCTCGACTCGGAATCTGTGCAGGAAACGGTCCAGGTTGACATCAACGGGGTCATCAGCGGCGACGGCGGGGCTGTCGAGGATACCATTGATGAGTTGAACTCGGCCCTCGGGCCCTATGTCGATGGCCAGAATTGCCGCATTGGGTTCGTGTTGATCTCGTCCCGATCAAGTGAGCTAGGTCAGGGCGTGGAGCTATCGAACGCAATCGCCGAACTCATCAACGACGAGTTTTCCGAGCTACTACAAGAACCGGCCGACGATTCGGCGCCACAACTCGCTAGTGAATCGATCGCCCTCCCCGGAACCCAGCCAGTTGGTGAAGTCCAACTCCGGCTGTTCCTCAGCAGCGGGTGCCAACCCGCCGGCTAGTGGGGCCAATTGGTGCGCTTCGATCCTACCGTGAGTCAGGGTCCGTGCTATGCTGAACATGCTCGGCAGGGTGCTGGACAATAGCGGTGAGAGAAGCTAAAACAGCATTTTCATTGCCGCAGCACTATGGTATACTTTTGGAAGCAACTTTCTCCGACGCATTTTAGGGGGGCCACATGGCTAAACCACTCGAAATCAATGACAGCACCTATCAGGCTGAAGTGATCGACGCCGACAAGCCGGTGCTCGTCGACTTTTGGGCACCGTGGTGTGGACCGTGCCGGATGGTCGGTCCGATCCTTGAGGAAATCGCCGCCGAGCAGGAATCGAAGATCAAAATCGTCAAGGTCAATGTCGACGAGAACCAGCAATACGCCAGCCAGTTGGGTGTGTTCAACATCCCCACGATGATCCTGTACAAGGGTGGGCAGCCGGTCGACAAGATCGTTGGCGCACTCCCCAAGAATCAACTCATGGATCGCCTTTCGCCGTTCTTCGACCAGGATTCCGAAAAAGTCGATGCGGTTATCGCCCTCTAGCGGCGCCATCTTCGACGACCGAGAGGAGCCCCTGCACCGGACCTGGTCCAGGGGCTTTCACGATTCAAGCGGGAGCTGCGGCAAAGCGAAGACTCCGCCAAGATCAGGTATTGGCCGCCCTCGTGGCGGCCAACGCCAATGGATGACACACTTCCAGACTGGACCAATTGGTGCGCTCCCAACCCAGTGGCTGCCACAAGGTCAGCCACTACCTAATCTTGGTTGTTTTCCCGTGGTCAGGCGAGGGTGTCAACCTCGCGGCGGAGATCGTCGATGTCGGCGAACTGGCGATAAACCGACGCGAACCGGATGTAAGCGACCTGATCCAGATTCTTCAGTTCCCGAAGCACAGCCTCGCCAATGGCATCCGATGGGACTTCCTTGAGGTTGAGGGCCGTCAGTTCGCCTTCAACCCTGGCGATAACCTGGTCGATCTGGTCCTCGCTGACAGGTCGCTTGGTCAGGGCGACACGGAGTTTCTGTCGCAACTTGTTCTGGCTGAACTCCTCGCGCCGTCCATCCTTCTTGACGATGACCAGCGAAACTGATTCCACCCGTTCATAGGTTGTGAAGCGGCGATGGCAGCCCACGCATTCGCGTCGCCGGCGAATCGAATCACCGCCGCTTAACTCGCGTGAATCCACGACGCGCGAGTCATCAGTTCGACAATAGGGACAGCGCACCGGAACCCACCTGCCTTCGGCTATGCGCAAAATTTGCCCCGACGGGGTGCCAGGACGCAAGGTGGTCAAATGGCCCGTTCGCCACGCCACGACGCACTGGCTGCCTCCAGACCAGCAGCTGCTCAGGGGAATGAAGCGGAGGGCTTACCGTTCGCGGAGGAAGCGGACGATCGACGACTCGGTTTCCCAGTCGTCGTCGGGGTAGACCGGCGGTTCGTTGACCGGCGGTCGGCTGCTCCGCGGCGGCGAAGACCTTCCCGCATCGCGGGGAACGTCTCGCCCAAGATTGTGGACAGAAAACGCATCGGATCCGACCCGCTCATCGAAGCCGGTGGCGATCAACGTGATCATGACACCGTCACCGAGCGAATCGTCGATTGACGTGCCGTAAATAATTTCGGCGTCATCGTCGGCAGCCGCCCGGATCACATCCGCCGCCTCGCTGGTTTCAAACAGTGTCAGGTTGGTCCCGCCGCTGATGTTGTATAGCACGCCCTTGGCGCCCTGGATGTTCATTTCAAGCAGGGGGCTCTCAATTGCCTCACGGGCGGCGTTGACGCAGCGGTCCGAGCCCTCGCCGTAGCCAATCGCCATCAGGGCCGAACCGGCCTCCTGCATGATCGTTTTGACGTCCGCGAAGTCGAGGTTGATAACGCCCGGCTTGGTGATCAAATCGGAAATGCCGGCGATTCCCTGCCGAAGCACATCATCCGCGATCTGGAAAGCTTCGGTGACGGTGGTCTTGGGATCGACCATGTGCAGGAGGCGCTCATTAGGGATCGTAATCAGGGCGTCGACGGTTTCCTTGAGCAAGGCAATGCCCTCCTCAGCGGCCCGCCGGCGACGGCCACCCTCGAAATCGAAGGGTTTGGTGACGACGGCCACCGTCAACGCCCCGGCGGCTTTGGCAAGCCGGGCAATTGTTGGCGAGGCGCCGGTTCCGGTGCCGCCACCCATGCCAGCGGCGATGAAGATCATGTCGCAATCCTTCATCACCTCGGCCAGGCTCTCGGCACTTTCTTCCGCCGCACGCTCACCGACTTCCGGCCGTCCACCAGCGCCAAGACCTTTGGTGAGCTTGTCACCAATTCGGACCGCGATGGTGGCCTCACTGGTCATGAGGGCCTGGGCGTCCGTATTCACGGCGACGAACTCGATACCGTCAACGCCAGAGTTGACCATGCGGTTGATGGCATTGCCGCCCGCGCCGCCGACGCCAATTACCTTGATCCTGGCAAATGCCTGAGCGTAAGAGTCGAACGAACTCCACCGCGTCGCCGGAGTGGCTGAGGAATCGGGGGTTGGCTGCTGGCCACTCGGATCACGTGGTTGTTGCGCCTGGTTTGCGGCCTGAGCGCCGTGAACCCGAACCTGTTGTTGTCCCCTGGCCGGGTTCTGTCCGCGGGATTGCATCGTCCCATCACCATCCATATAACGTAGCGTTCGGCCCACCAAGCGGGAACCGCATCCAGCCATGACAGGTCTCCGCAGGACAGCCTACGGTCATCCAGCCGCCGTTTGGCCACCAAGACCCTCGAATCTCGAGCTTGTCACCAGTTACTCATGTACAGCGCAGCATCCGGAGAGTCAGGATTCGTTGCGGTAGAAGTAACAGTCGACGGCAGACCCGGATTTTCCACGAGCGGATCGTCCAACTTCGCCGTGCCTGCCATTCGCGAAAATTATAGCACGGTGTCCATACGGTCTTGACGACCGCGACAACATGCCCATTTTGGATAAGAACCTGCGAACGAACGCCGATGATTTTGGAATAACTTCAACACCGCTCGGCGTGGCGCTCAAGCGCAAGCTGGATGAGGCGATCGATCAGTTCGCCGATTGGAACGCCGCTGGCCTCCCACAACATCGGATACATGCTGATCGATGTGAAGCCCGGCAACGTGTTGATTTCATTGATGAAGACCCGATCGGTATTGCGCTCGATGAAGAAATCGACCCGTGCCAGACCGGCCAGATCCAGCGCCTTGAACGCATCGACCGCCAGGCCCTGGAGATAACCGAGCAGATCCGCGTCTACCGGCGCTGGAATGATCAACTCGGCAGTGTCGTCGACGTATTTGGCGTTGTAGTCGTAGTACTCGCCCCTGGGCCGAACTTCACCGGCAACCGATGCAATCGGTTCATCATTCCCAAGCACGGCGATTTCGATCTCGCGCGCCGGAACACCCTGCTCAATCACGATTCGCCGATCATGAAAGGTGGCCAGCTCCATTGCCGTGTCAAACTCGTCAATGCCGTGCACCTTCGAGATACCGACGCTCGAACCCATGTTCGCTGGCTTTACGAAGCAGGGAAAGCCGATCGACGTGGCGATCCAGTCCCGAGTACCTGCCGGGTCTCGACGCCAGTCCTTGCGGATGACAAGCCGCCAGGGAACCTGAGGCAAACCTGCCTGCTCAAGCACCGTCTTGGTGACCGCCTTGTCCATCGCGACCGCCGAGCCGAGGACCCCGGAGCCGACGTAGGGAACTCCGGCGAGTTCGAGCATACCCTGCACCGTTCCGTCCTCGCCCATCGGCCCGTGCAGGGCAGGAAAGACGATATCGACAGACTCAGTGATGCCGTTCGGGACGGACATCGACGCCGAGGACCCTGCCTGGGAAACCAGCGCGGAGGTCGCGCTGGCATCGAGCGTCTCGTCCGAAGACTCCTCCCCCGAACCGACGTGGAACATCGGAGAAGCCGACGTCAGCGCCCGCATTGGGTCACCACCGGACAACCATTGGCCCGACCTGGTGATGCCGATCGGCAGGATATCGAACTTTTCTGGATCAAGCGCATCGATGATAGTCAACGCTGATCGAAGTGACACATCGTGCTCGGCCGAGCGACCGCCAAACAGCAGGCCGATCCTGATTCGTCGCGCTCCGGTATCGTCACTGGTCATGCCGCTCTTATCCCTTCATCGGTGGGGAGGCCCTTGAATCGCTACCATCTTCGTCATCGTCCCATGGCTCACCCAGCCGCTCGATCTCCGGGCGGAGCACTACCCCAAACCGAGTAAAGACCGATGCCTGTGCGTGCCGGATCAACTCCCAGGCCTCACGCGCGGTGCCACCGCCCATATTGACGACCCAGTTGGCGTGCTTGGGCGAAAGCTGCATCGCTCCCATCCTGTGTCCCTTCAGGTCAGCGGCTTCCAAGAGCCGACCGGCAAAGTCCCCCTCAGGGTTGGCGAACGTAGAACCGGAGCATGCCCCGGTCGGCTGGGTTCGCTTCCGGAACGCAGCGTGCTCGTCAGCGAGGGCGACGAGTTCAGCCGAATCGTGCTTCGGCAGTTCGAAGATGGAACGTAGCACGATCCAGGGCCGGGGCCGATCCGCCTCCTTGATCCGGGTCATTCGATACGACGGTTCGAGCCAGCCGGGTCCCACCGGTTCGATTTCGCCATTCATATGCAAGAGATCCATGCCAACGAGATGGTCCTTTAGTTCTGTACCGTGGGCACCTGCGTTGTTGACGGTTGCCCCGCCGATCTGGCCCGGCAACCCAACGCCCCAGTCCATACCGGCCCACCCGTGCTCGGCACAGTAGCGGCCGACCCAGGAAAGCGGAGCCTGGGCGCCAACCGAGACCCGGACTCGATCGTCCCCATCTTCGAGGTCGAGCAGTTTGCCGGCTCGCTCCCCGGGTGTTCGTGCGACGATGACCAATCCTCGAATGCCGGAGTCACCAACCAGAAGGTTGCTTCCGCCGCCGATAACGGTAACAGGCAACCCTTCGTCGGCCGCCCAACGCACAGCGGTAACAACATCGCCCGGTGTAGGAGCCCGCACCAGGAAGTCGGCCGGTCCGCCTACTCGCATCGTGGTGTACATCGACATCGGGGCGTCAGAGATGACCTTAAGTTGTGGCGTCCCGGGAATCTGAAACGTGGCCGGGGCTGTGCGCCTACGCGGGTGGACAGCCTTTGCCGCGGCAGACCATTCGGCTCTGGCCTTGAGCTGTTCCAAGATCAAAGAACCAGTCCGGGTGATATCGCCAGCCCCCAATGTCAGGATGATATCGCCGGTCACCGCACGCAGCACGGCTTCAGCGGAGGCTTCCTCCGGACCAGTAGCGCCCTGGGCAGGGACATGGAGGCGATCCAGCAAGTGTGCAGACGACGTGCCAAGGTCGTCGGTTTCGCCGCCGGGGTAAATCGCCAGGAGCACTACCTCATCAGCCAAATCCAGCGCTGCTGCGAAGTCGCCGAGGAGAGCTTTCGTTCGGCTGTAGGTATGCGGTTGATGAACCACGAATATGCGTCTACCGGGATACCGAATGCGAGCCGCGGCCACGACGGCGGCGATCTCATCCGGATGGTGGGCGTAGTCGTCAACAACATCAATACCATCGACAGTTCCCTTGTGCTCGAACCGCCGACCAACACCACTAAATTGGGAGACCGCCGAGGTTGATTCGGCTGGCGTCAGGCCCATGGCGGCCAGGCCCGCTACGGCGGCGATCGCATTGCGCGCATTATGCATCCCAGGCAC
>JALZMD010000099.1 GCA_030858375.1 Chloroflexota bacterium | reverse complement strand
CAAGGCAACGTGCATGGCCTCATTGGCGGACGGCTGGCTGGTGCGGATTCGGCGGCGAGGGTTCCATTCGACGGCAATGGTACCGTGTCTATCCGATGTCCATGACCGTCACGATCGTGAGCGCCATCGTGACCAGGAGGATGGTGAGAGCAATCACGACCAGCGCGACTCGCGGCCCACTGGAGCGCACCGACCGCAGATCGACACTCAAGCCCAGGCCCGCCATCGCGACGGACGTCAGGATCCGGCTCACATCCTTGGCGATGTTGCCCAGCCCTTCGGGGATGATCGAGCTTGTCCGCAGGAGCGCCAGGGCTACGAAACCGATCACGAACCAGGGCAGGAACTTGCCGATCGACAATCGGGTCGTCGCTTGCTCATCGTCGCCCTTGCGATAGATCCAGGCAAAGAGCGCCACCACCGGTCCGAGCAGCAGCACGCGGGTGAGCTTGACCAGGCTGGCCACCTGCCCCGCCTCGGCACTGACCGGGATCGTGGCCGCCAACACCTGCGGTACCGCATACACCGTCAGGCCAGCAATCACCCCATACCGTTCGTCGGAGAGCTCGAAGAGGGAAATCAGCGCCGGTAGCGTCAGCACCACGCCGATGCCCAGCACTGCGGTGAGGGCGATCGCGCTCGCGATCTCCTGCTTTTTGGCGCGGATCACGGGCGCAACGGCGGCGATCGCGGAGTTCCCGCAGATCGCGTTGCCAACGGCGATCAGGATCGACAGGCGTGTGCTCAACCCGGCGAGGCGGCCAAGCGCGACGCCCGCAACCAGTGTCACCGAGACGCTGATCACGACGGCCGCCAACAACTGGAAGCCGGCGTCGACGATGGCAGCCAGGTTGAGTGAAGCCCCAAGCAGGACGATCGCAAATTCCAGCAATTGTTTGGCGGCAAACCCGATCCCTGGAACGAAGACCTCACGGGGTGGCCACAGCGCTCGCACCGCCAGCCCGAAAAGCAGCGCGAGCACGAGCGGTTCCAGTACCGCGTAGTCGAGGAACCGCTCCTGAACCTCCCCGATCACCAGGGCGATCACCGTGAGCAACGCCGCAAGGCCGAGCCCAGGCGCCACCGCGCGGGCCCGGCTCGCGATTGCCGGCCAATTGACAAATCCGATCATCGCTCTCCCACATCACTGGCGCACGGGCATCCGGAATACCCGCCACCCACCGCCAACCCTGGGGTAGCCTATGCTGGACGAGTCTTTTTGGCCAGACCAGTCCATGGGACTGGTTCCGTACGGGAGTCATGCCGGATGTCGCAACACGTTGCCCCAAACCATCGCCAGAGAGTAGTTGTGACCGGGTCGGATGGCCTCATCGGGCGGATGATCCTTGATGCGTGGCGCGGCGGTGACCGCTACGATGCCGTTGGCGTGGCCCGGAAACCCGGTCCCTACACCGATGTCCAAACCGACATCACCAATCTGGAGGCCCTGGTCACGGCCTTTGCGGGCGCCGACGCGGTCGTCCACCTCGCCGCCACCTCAGCCGTTGAATCGAGTTGGGACGATGTGTTGCCCAGCAACCTGATCGGCACCTACAACGTCTTCGAAGCGGCTCGCCAGGCGGGTGTGAAGCGGGTGGTCTTTTCGTCGTCGAATCACGCGATCGGCACCAACGAAACCGAAAATGCACCAGCCCTCTTCGACCTCGACGACAGGCGGGTCTGGGACCACCACGCCGAGATCCGTCCCGATTCGCTCTACGGCGTCTCCAAAGCCTACGGTGAGGCAATGGCTCGCTTTTATGTCGATCATCACGGACTAAAGGCCTACTGCCTGCGGATTGGGGGCACCCGCGGCCAAGACGACCCCAACCATCCGGACAATTTGTGGAAGCCGGAGTTCGACAACGATCCGGCAAAGCTCGCGACCAGGACCCGGATGCGCGCGGTCTGGTTGAGCCCGCGGGATTGCCTCCAGCTCATCGAGCGTTGCCTGGAATCCGATCGGGACTGGGTGCTTTGCTACGGTATCTCGAACAATCCGCGCCGCTTCTGGGACATCGAGCACGCGAAGGCCATGCTCGGTTACGAACCGCAGGACAGCGCCCCTACCGAAATCATGCCGGAGAGGGGTTAAAGGTGCAGTTCGGATGCATTGACATGCCACATTGTCAGGAGCGGAGCGACTTAATTGTCATTCCGTAACGAGCCGCAGGCGAGAGGAGGAATCTCTCACGGCGTCGTTTGCAATGTTCGACACGCGGGTGTGCTCAACTGTCGAACACCGCTGCGGCGGGAGATACCGCATCGTTACCTCAGCTCAGTGGAACCTTGTTACGGAATGACGATCAAAGACTTCGTGCGCCACCGCCGGGCGTGCACGATCTTCCAACCAATGCGACCATAGGGGTCGTGGCGCTTCAGGCCTCGATCCATATCCAGAGTTCGAATTCATCCATTCCGCAAGGATTCCCGCGTGCGCAATTTTCCGTTCGATCAGCCAGGCCAGTATTATCGGGGCAACATTCACAGCCACAGCACCAACTCCGATGGCCTACTCTCCCCGGCCGATGTCGTCCGGGCCTATCGCGAACGCGGCTACGACTTCGTAGCGATCACCGATCACTTCCTGGGTCGCTATGGCCACCCGATTACTGACACGACGGGGTATCGTTCGGAATCGTTCACGACCCTGCTCGGCGCCGAGATGCACGTGCGTGGGCTGGACAACGGGATCATCTGGGATCTGCTGGCAGTCGGCTTGCCGCCCGGTTTTGCCCCCCAGACCGCTGAGGAAACCGATGTCGAGCTGGCCAGCCGCGCGTCCGCCGCCGGGGCGTTCGTGGCGATCCCGCATCCGGCCTGGAACGGGGTTGTCCACAGCGATGGCCTGCGCCTGATCGAGGCGGTCGATGCGATCGAGATCCACAATGAGGGCCACACGCTGGATAGCGACCGTGGCAGCGGCTGGTACCTGGCCGATTCCCTGGCGACGTCGGGGCACCGGCGATTTTCCGCGTTCGCCGCCGACGACGCCCACTTCAAGACCGACCGCTTCGATCGGTTCGGCGGCTGGATCAACGTCCGGGCCGAATCCCTCGATCCGGAGTCGCTCCTGAAGGCGATGAAGGCGGGGCACTACTACGCCAGCACGGGCGCAACGATCCTCAACGTCGAGATCACGGACACCGAGATCATCGTCGAAACCGACGGGGCGATCGGGATCATGCTTGGCGGTGCGGGCACGGTCCGGCAGTACGTGCGTGGCGACGGGCTAACCCGCGCCGCATTCTCGCGAGCCCTGTTCCAGCCGGCCTTCTTCCGGGTGATCGTGATCCGGGGCGATGGCCGGAAGGCGTGGTCCAGCCCGATCTGGCTGGACGAGGCTGGGTAAGCACCCGGTCACGCCGCATGGAATCGCCTTTCCTGCCGTCATTCCGACGAAGGAGGCAGCGAAGTGGTATCCCTGCGCGAAGCGCAGCCGGTCTTTGGTTCGGTGGGTGAACATTGGCATATCCCAGCGGTCGGCCTTCGGCCGAAGCGCTTCGCGCGGGGATGTTTCGCTGACGCTCAACATGACGATGGGTGGATGCGGCGAGCAGTCTGGTTTACGCGACGAGAGGGGCGGCTCGCGGTGAGCCACCCCGTTTCATGTACTGCATCCGATGTTTGACGTAGCCGCCATCTTATCTGCCCATCCCCAGTGGCCGGCACAAGACCGGCTAGTACGAGGCGGTGACTTTGGCGGCGCAAACCGTGCCGCCAGCATTCAGATCCCCATCACGTTGTAACCGCCGTCGACGAAGATCACGTCGCCGGTAATGCCGGCCGCGGCGTCGCTGGCCAGGAACACGGCTGTGCCCGCAACATGCTTCACGTCGTAAACCGAACCCAGCGGCGACTTGTCGATCGCTTGCTGCTGCATTGCCGAGAAGCCCGGGATGCCACGCGCCGAGGCGGTCTTCAGCGGACCCGCTGAGATCGCGTTCACGCGGATGCCCTCTTCCCCCAGGTCGCCAGCCAGGTAGCGCATCGTTGATTCGAGCGCGGCCTTGGCCACACCCATCACGTTGTACTTTGGGAAGACCCGGTCCGAACCAAGGTAGGTCAGGGTCAGGATGCTGCCACCGGCGCCCATGATCGGCGTCAGTTCGCGAGCCACAGCGATCAGCGAATAGACGCTGATCTCGTGCGCCAGCTTGAAGCCCTCGCGGGTGGTTTCAAGGAACCGGTTCGTCAGCTCAGCCGCCGGGGCGAAGGCGATGCTGTGGACCAACGCGTCGATCGTGCCGTACTCGGCTTCGAGCTCGCCCCGGAGCGTTGTGATTGCAACGTCGTCCTGCACGTTGCAGACGAAGGTCTTCATGCCCGGAATGGTCGCCGCCAGCTTTTCGGCGTTGGTCCTGGCGCGGTCATCGACGTAGGTGATCGCGACCTGGGCGCCCGCTCCGGCCAGCGCCTCGGCGATTTGCCAGGCAATGCTCCACTGGTTCTGGACACCCATCACGACCGCCGTTTTGCCCGTCAGCACGCCAGCCAGCGGGTTCGTTTGCTCCGACATCGATTTCTCCTCCAGGCTCTTGAGCCAGCTATTCCAGGGTCATTCGCTCTGGCCCTGCATGCGCATTTCCACAACATGGGGCATGATACCGGGGCTGGTTGATGCTCACCAATCCGGGAGCGGCCCTTGTCATCCATTCGGGATGAGGCAGGCCCACGGGGAGCGGTTCGAGCGCTGGCGCAAGCGTACGACATTCATTGGCTCCGGGCATCATCCCCGGGTCACGGGGGACACAGCATGACAGAGACCGGTTCCGCGCCGTTGATACCGATTTTCGATGGTCACAACGACACCATCCTCGATCTGGCGGCAACCGGCCGATCGTTTTACGAACGATCTGAAACCGGGCACATCGATCGCGTTCGCGCGACCGATGGCGGCCTCGCGGGCGGGTTCTTCGCGGTCTTCGTTCCCAACCTCGACATGGAGAAGGATGCCAGCCGCCGGGTTGTGGATCAGATCGGCCGCGGACTCGACGGCGTGCCGTTGATGACTGAGCAGGGGCCGACGCTCGCCTACGCCCAGCAATTCACGATGGCGACGGTCGCGAAGCTGCTCCGGATCGAGGCCGGGGAAGGCGCTCCTGTGGCGATGGATGAGCAACTCGGCTTCGAGATGCCGCAGAACCCTTTGAGCTTTGTGCAGTCAGCCGCCGAGCTCGAGGAGAACATCGCCACCGGCGATTTCTCGGCGATCCTGCATTTCGAGGGCGCCGAGATGATCGATGAAAACCTGCACGCGCTCGAAACGTTTCACGCGGCCGGCATGCGCTCGCTCGGGATCGTCTGGTCCCGCTCCAACATCTTCGCCCACGGGGTTCCATTCCAGTATCCCCATAGTCCCGATACCGGCCCTGGCCTCACCGACGTCGGCAAGGAACTGGTCGATGGCTGTAACGAGCTCGGGATCATGATCGATCTCTCCCACCTTAATGAGAAGGGATTCTGGGATGTGGCCAAGCGTTCGACCACGCCCCTCGTCGCCACTCACTCGAATGCCCATGCACTTTGCCCCTCGACCCGCAACCTGACCGACAAGCAACTCGACGCGATCGCGGATTCGGACGGCATCGTCGGCTTGAACTTCAACTGCGCCTTCCTCCGGCCGGACGGCGCCCGCGATTCGAACACCCCGCTC
>JALZMD010000092.1 GCA_030858375.1 Chloroflexota bacterium | reverse complement strand
GCCGCCGACCCGCACCACGACACCGGCCTCGGCTGCCAGCGGGATTGTCACGGACACCGTTGCCCGGTAGTCGGTCCAGTCGTCGGTCCCTTGCGAGATGAGTCCGGTCCCTTCATTCTGGCTCAGCCGGAAAGGATCATGCCCGCTGTCGGCCCACTGGTCCACGCCGTCGATCCAGGCCGTGCGCCACATCGTGTTCGGGAACGTTGGCCGCCCGAGCGTTACAGTCGGTGCGCCTGACCAATCGGCCCGGTTGACGAGCACCCGCGAACCCACCGAACCCTTCACGGTGAACCCGATATCGGCGATCGGCGTACCGCCCACGTCGGGAATCGTCCAGGCCATCACATCGGCCACGCTTGCGTCAAGCGTGGCCGATGGACCATCGACCTGTTCGCGTCGATCCTCATTACCGTAGATGTGGATGCATAGTCCTATCTCGACGGGGCCCGCATTCAGCGGATCGCCAGCCAGCGATGCGGTCAACACCTGACCCGGGTGCAGGGTTGGCGAGGCCATCAGCGTGTAGTTCCCGAGTCCAATCGCGTCGTCAGGGAGGAAGGTGTCGGTGGTGACTGTTCCCCTGCCGGATGTCATGAGTGTCAATGCCAGTTGGCCGCCGTGATTGGCGACTGCAACCGCAGCCGGATCTTCGGCCCGGAATCCCTGGACCGACCCCGGCAGCGAGAAGTGGAACCGTGCGCCGCCTTTCGGCGCGATCGCCTGCTGGCCATGGATCTGGAAACTCGCGTTGGCGATCCGGACACTCTCGCGAACCGCATCGGTGACCACCCGGCCACCCTCGGCGGAGGCCAGATACATCCGGTCGGCGACCGGTCCGCGCCAGTCGACCGGGCTCGCGTCGATCCCCGCCAGGCCGCCCCGGATCCCCATGATCGCCCCTACGTTCCCCGCGTTGCAGTCGGTGTCCCAGCCGTCGGTGCTGGCGATCATCACCGTCCGCTGGAAATCATTGTTGCCGTGCAGCAGCGCGTGAATGATCACGGCGTGGTTCGGCACCATGTGGCAGGCGCCGGGGTAACGGTCGTAGTTGTAGCGTTCCTCGATGAGCGCTCGGGTGCGGTACCAGTCGGCGTCGGACGCATGCCACGCTCGAAGGTCGTGGATCACCCGGGCGATGATCGAGTCGGCCGGGATCAGCGCGACCGCGGTGTCGAGTAAATGGTCGAAATCCGGCTCAACGAACGCTTGCGCCTCGATCGCGGCGATCACCTGTGCCCCATAGATGGCCTCGCCGTCGTGGCTGACGCTCGCCGCCCGCCGGGCGAAGTCCGCCGCCCGGTCCGGTTCGCCTGGAAAAAGCATCGCCCAGCCGTCGATGAAGATCTGGGCACCAATCTGCTGCGCGATCGTCCGCCCGTTGCGCGCGATCGAGCCGCTCTCCGGCGCGGCGATGCCCGCCTTCAACCGCGCGTAGGCGGTGTGCTCGGTCGATGTGCCAACCCCGCCCCACCAGAGGATGGTACGACCCTCGATCAGGTAGTTCAGCCACGAATCACCGATCTGGGCCGGCGTCAGGTCCGGATCGTATCCGCGATCCTCCAGCGCCCGGAGGAAGGTGAACATCCCCGAGATGTCGTCATCGGCGACCACCAGCGGCACATTGAATCGCTGGTGGACATAATCATTGACCTCGCCGAGTTCCGCCACGATCCGCGTGTGTGACCAGCCCTCGAACGGCCGGCCCAGGTAAACCCCGATGATCTTGCCAAGCACCCCGGCGTACACACGCTCAAGATAGTCGCCCGGATAGGTGGGCTGGTTGGGAATCGGTGTCATGGTGACGTGCTCCATCGAACCGGAAGGTTCGTGCGTTCACATGTGTTATCCGTGACGGCTTTCCCACATCAGGCGTGGAGCGGCGGGATAATCCTCCTGGCTAATAAACCAACATCAAGCTTGTTTTATCAACAGGCCTCTGCTATCGTGATTCTCGAAGTTCATTTGGTGAGCCAGTCGCTCGTTCGCGAGAAATCCGGCCTATCATATGACAAAGAGTGCATCGCCGCTCTGCCACCCCTTTTGCATCCCGGCGGGATCTGTCGACATAACGGCAACCCGCCATGAAAGGCATGATCGGGATGTCCGACGCTTCTGTGAACAGGCCGACCAAGGTCGTTCCGTTCCAAACCGTTACGGGTGGCCGCCCTGGCAGCGAGCCGGTCCGGATCCTCGGCATCGGAGGCACCACCAGTGCGAAATCGTGGAGCCTGGTACCGCTGCAGGAAGCCTTGCGCAAGGCCGACGCATTGGGTTGCGACACGACACTTGCCACCGTCTACGACCTCAACCTGCCGCTCCTGCACACCGAGTGGCGGCTCGACGATTATCCTCCCACGCTCTCCTGGCTGCTCGGTGAGGTGCGTCGTGCCGACGGCATCATTATCTGCTCGCCCACCTATCACGGGACGATCTCCGGCGCGATCAAAAACGTGCTTGACCTGCTGATCTTCCTTGGTCGCGACACTCCTCCCTACCTTGCCGGCAAGCCGGTCGGCCTGATGGCCTACGGTGGCATGACGGCGATGGGCGTGCTACACGCGCTGACCAATTGCGTGCGTGGCCTGAAGGGCATCTCGATGCCGACCCACGTCGCGGTGCCGGAAGACACGATCGATCGGGAAGCTGTCGGCATCAGCAGCGCCAAGATCGATGCCCGCCTCGACCTGATGGTCGAGGAACTGGTCTCGTTCGCGACCCAGCTCCGCGGCCGCACCACCCAGATCGCCGAGGGCTGACCGCATCGCGTCCACCAGGCAGGGTACGTGCCATGTCCGAGCCAAACTCGTTGCCCAGTCCCATCCGCCCCGTCGGCCTGCATGAGTTGGTGATCGAAGTCGCCGATCTCGACGCTTCGACCCGGTTCTATGAGGAGGTCATCGGTCTCCGGATCGTCCAGCGCTGGGGTGAGGACCGCCCCGCCATCTGGTTCGATCTGGGCGATAGCACCGCGCTCGGGCTCTGGACGGTGAAGGCCGCGGTTGGGGCGTTGGCGAACGGCCGTGGCGGTGCCCATGTCCATTTCGCGTTGCGGATTCCTCAGGGGTCGATCAACGCGGTCCAGGCGCGGTTGGAAGGGCTCGGCTACTCCGTGCTCCGAATCGAGTTCGACGATGGCAACCGCTCGATCTACGTCGATGACCCCGATGGCAATTGCCTTGCACTGATGGATGCTGTAGTCGATTGGTCGAACCAACCGATCCCTTCTTCACACGAGCCTGGTACGGTTGCGGCAGCGCCGTGATGCTCGCTCCGCCCGTTCCGACGACCAGGGAGCAGTGACCTTGACCACCACGGATATGCCGCCATTCGATCCAGCGACACCCCTCGGCTATCTCGAGACGGTTGGCCGG
>JALZMD010000075.1 GCA_030858375.1 Chloroflexota bacterium | reverse complement strand
GCCGACCTTCCAGGGGTCATTCGCGAACTCAAGGGTGGTCGCGTTGAGTTTCGGAACGACCGGACGGGTAACGTCCACGTCACGATCGGCAAGAAGAGTTTCACGCCGGAACAGATCTCGGAAAACCTTCTGGCGGTCGTTGATGCGATCAGCCGGTCCAAACCATCTGGCATCAAGGGCGTCTATTGCCGTACACTCACGCTGGCGACGACGATGAGCCCTGGCATCGCGCTTGACGTCAATGACACGATTGCCAAGGCTTCAAGCGTCGGCCAATAACGTTGAACTCCTGAAGTGAAGATTTCCTGGCCGATGACTATCGGTGCGGTTCGCCGCTTAATTCCCGATTGAGGCTCAGGTCGCGCATCGAACGATGTAGCACCCTGGGCAGAAATGGCCCAGGGTGCTTTTCTTCGTGAGCCAGGGGAAATCCCCAAAAAATCCTTGAGGAAAGGAGGAACAATCCATGCCAACTCCACAGAAGGCCGCACAAATCGAGGATCTTGCGGATCGGATGTCACGGTCACAGTTGACCATCATTGCAGATTATCGCGGCCTCACCGTCGATGCCTTGCAAGGTTTCCGGGCGAGACTTCGTCCGTTGGATTCCGAGTTCAGGATCGCCAAGAATACGTTGACGCGTATCGCAGCCGAGCAGGTTGGGATCGAAGGGCTCGAGCCAGAGCTCGAAGGTCCAACGGCGATTCTGTTCGCCTACGGCGATGTTGTGGCCCCGGCCAAGGCGATCAGCGATTTCGCCCGGTCGTCCCGGATCTTGCAGGTACGGGCCGGTGTGATGAACAACCAGGTCATCACCTCTGCCGATATCGAAGCGATCTCGAGTCTGCCGCCGCGCGAAGAGCTGCTTGGCAAGCTCATCGGCTTGCTGGCGTCTCCGATGACGCGAACCGCGGGAGTCCTCAGTGGACCCGCCCGGTCGGTTGTCTATCTTGCCAACGCACGTGTCGAGCAACTTGGTGGCGTTGCCACTGAAGCCGCGGACTAATGCTGAAGAGCTACTCTCCGGCTTGAACGTTCGATCCGGAGCAACATTTTGACTTTGCACATGGCCGCGGTAGCCGCGGCCCGGGAGTACCATCACATGGCTGACAACACCGCGTTGATCGAACAATTGGAGGGCCTCACGGTTCTCGAGCTCAACGGCCTCGTTAAGGCCCTTGAGGAAAAGTGGGGCGTTTCCGCCGCGGCTCCGGTCGCGATGGGCGTGGCCAGTGGTGGACCTGCTGGTGCGGTCGCCGAAGTCGAAGAGAAGACGGAATTCGACGTCGTCCTCACCGAAATCGGCCCGAACAAGATCCAGGTCATCAAGGCCGTCCGGGAGCTCACCAGCCTCGGCCTGAAGGAAGCCAAGGACGTCGTTGATTCGGCTCCCAAGGCAGTCAAGGAAGGCGTCGCCAAGGACGAGGCGGACGTTGCCAAGGCCAAGCTCGAAGAGGCTGGCGCCAAGGTCGAAATTAAGTAGTTCAGGTTGGTGGGCGGGTCCGTATGCGGCCCGCCTTGCCACCAGTGTCGGCCCTCTCACATCAAACGCAATTGTCCCAGCGGTGGGCCTGCCGTATAATCACGAGGCAAAACCTGATTTCGGGGTGTGGCGCAGTCCGGTAGCGCACCGGTATGGGGTACCGGTGGTCGGAGGTTCGAATCCTCTCACCCCGACCATGAGGCAATGCGCTTGGCATGCAGCCGAGCGCATTGCCATTATCCTCACCAGTCGAAAGCGCCTGGTGGGAGCTTGTACGTCGTAACTCATTCGCCGAGGGCCATTACGCGATGAATCGTGTTGAGGAAGGCGCCACTCGGTGGCGCATTATCATCGCTGACGATGAGTCCCTGATCCGGCTCGATTTGCGGGAGATGCTGACGCATCTCGGATACGATGTGATCGGTGAAGCGGGCGATGGCAAGTCTGCCATGGACCTTGCGCGCCGTCTTCGCCCGGATCTTCTGATCATGGACATCAAGATGCCGGATCTCGATGGCATCTCGGCTGCCGAGGAGCTTACCAGAGAGCGGATCGCGCCGGTTGTGCTCGTAACTGCCTATTCCGATCAGGAACTCGTCGAGCGCGCTCGCGAAGCGGGTGTCGTCGGTTACGTGGTTAAACCCTTCCGCGAAGCCGAGTTGATGCCGGTCATCGAACTGTCTCGCGCGAGGTTCGACGAGTTCCGGACACTCGAGCGTGAAGTCGGCAGCCTCAAGGAGGCTCTCGAAACACGCAAGGTAATCGAGCGAGCCAAGGGCGTGCTCATGGAAACGCATGGCCTACGCGAGTCGGAGGCCTTCCACCGCATCCGAAAGACCAGTATGGATGCCCGCAAATCCATGAAGGAAGTCGCGGAAGCAATTCTCCTGGCCCACGACATGGAAACGTCCATCGGCAACGCAAGCGACGACGAGATCGACATCGATGGTCAGTAGACTGCACCCGGCACGCAGGGGGGTTAATGCTGTATCCGGGCTCACGTGAGGTGATTCTGGATGCGCGCAAATTACGAGGCGGTTAGCAGAAATTCACCTTCGCTTCCCATTTCAAGTTCCTGCTTTCGTCCGGGTTCGGGTTGAGACGGCGAGACCTGTTGTTCAGATCATGTCGAGCAGGGCCGAAAATCAATCTCGGAAGCGCGACCTGACCGGGGCCACACAGTCCCGCCTGGGACTCCCCGATTGGTCAGGGCAGCGCTGATGCTGGCGGCATCAACGACTCGGGTGACGCCCCTGTGGACTCGTCAATGACCACGCTGATTTCCATGGGTTCCGCGGTTTGCCAGGTCGCGCCCTGAGGGACAGTGACTTCCGGGTTTACGATGTGCGTCCCTGGGCCTAGCCCGCTCAGGTCAACCCAGATACTGATATCTTCCGGTGTCATGGCCTGCAGGATGTCGATCGGTGCGGAGACCTGGATCGAAATCGTTCCTGGCATGAATCCCGCCGTTAAACCCTCTCCAAGCCCCAGTGGCTCCACAGGGAGGTCCGTGAGCGTCTGCGATGATGTCGAGATATCCTCGATTGCGACCCGGACTTCAATGGTGCTTCCGGAGGGTTCGATGATCGTAACGCCCTCGGGCAGGTCCGCCAACCCGACGTTAGTACTGATCGATTGGTTCGCCTCGGTTACATCGACTGGTTCCGTGTTGACGAAGAGAAGATCGTCAACGACTTCGGCCGGACCATCGACGATGATCGTGTCGGGAATGGCGCGGCGCTGTTGCACCGAGTATCCCTCCGCCGGCACTCCGGCAATGGTCGGGATGACTGATACGGCCTTGCCCTGTGTCTCCACTTCAACCGTGGTCAGGACGGTTTCAGGAAGGATCGTGACTTCGCTCACCCGCTGGCCCCCGCTGTCGACGGCAAACGGAATGTAGGTGTCTTCGAAGCTTTCCGTCTGCTGCCCGATTGACACGGGAAGGATGACTTCGGCAACGCGTTCAACCGCCGAGTTCGGACCCGTGACCGTCACCTGGGACACCTCGGCCGTCACACTGGTCACGCTTCGTGTCTGATCCTCTGGGTCCGTGTACGTCAATTCGAGCGGGAAGAGTTCTGACACACGCTCGTCAACCTGGATAGTGACTTCGTTCGGCAGAACTGATGCATTGTTAATATTCGGCACGTCGGCAATCAGCGGAACCTGGAATTCGCCTGGTTCGGCGACTTCGGAGAGATCCACGCGGACGGTGACGTCCGTCTGGCTGACGGGACGTACCTGAGACTCAGCTCCTTCGATGACCACGGTCGAGGTGGGCAGGGAGGTTACGACCAGCAGCGAGTCAGGTAATTCGCCTATTTCGATCGGTACTCCAGTGATTGTCTTCTCGGTCAAGGGGTCCTGCAACTCGGTAACCCAGCCCCAAAAAAGGATCGCCAGGGCGAGTGACACCCCGAACCTGATCCACTGGGTTCGGCTTGGCCGGAGATGCAATTGGTCGACAAGCCCGATGATGGATGTAATAAGTGATTTCATGATATTCGCGTCGACGAACGTTTGGAGGGCGGAACAGTTCCCTGCTTTCGATTGCTGCCCGAACCGTTGGATTGAAACAGGCCAAGAAAATTGAATCGGCTGGAGCCGCGTGCCTGTCGGTTGTCTGGATTCTCGATCCGCAGGAGCGTTCGCAGCACGCGGCGCAATCGATCCTGATCGAGATTCCGGATCAACCGACCTGAGTGCGCAACCGACATCTGCCCCGTTTCTTCAGACACAACCACGGCCAGTGCGTCGGATTCTTCCGTTACGCCAATCGCAGCTCGATGACGCGTGCCGAGCTGGCTCGATGCCGAGATATTGTCGGTGAGTGGCAGCACGACACTGGCCGCAAGAATACGATCACCCTGGATGATGACTGCCGCATCGTGCAGGGGTGAGTTGGGGAAAAAGATGTTGATGAGCAGCTGCCGGGATATTTCGGCGTCAAGCGATACGCCTTTGCTCACGTAATCCTGCAATCCGGTTTCCCGTTCAATCACGATCAACGCACCGTATCTCAATCGGGAGAGCTGGCTCGCGGCACGTACGATCTCATCGACGGCATGATCGGTTGCCGATTCTTCCTGATTCGGGAACGGATTCTTGAGCCATGAACCGGTGTGTCCAAGCTGTTCGAAAGCCCGGCGCAACTCGGGCTGGAAGATGACGGGAATCGCAATCAACAGCGCCGGCCAAACGGTCCGGAGGAGCCAGTTAAGCGTATCCAGTTCCAGCACCCAGCCGAGCAGGAACAGGAAGGCGAACAGCGTCACGATACCCCGGATCAAGGTGAGAGCCCGAGTTCCCTGTGCTACCCAAAGCAACCAGTAGATGATGAACGCAACGACCAGGATATCAATAATTGCGCGAAAATCCCACAGCCGCTCGAACATCCAACCCAGGTTAGACATGGCAAGCACCGCCACGTGTGGCACCCGGTTTCATCTTGATCGTGGGACACCTGCGCTGAACAGTCACTGCCAAATCTGTTTCAATTGCCGCGCCATGCCCCATGCCAGCCCTCATGAGGTGTTAACACGATAGCTTTTGTAGCTCGCCTATCTTGTAACGGCCGTCGTCCAAAAAAGGTTTCCTGACCGCCGCCGTACATTGAGCATGACCGCCCGTCTGATGCTGTGTCAACCCCGCCGGGTCGACCGCTTCATCTTCCGCGGATCGCCCGGCCTCCGGAAATCATCGGCATCCATGACGACGTATTGGGTCAGACGGTGATCGAGAATTCGCGAGAGGATGCGATCTTCAACTTTCCGCTGGTCGACGTTCGAGGTAATCACGGTAGGAAGTTGCTCCATGTACCGGTGATTGATGATCTGGTAGAGCTTTTCTTTGGCCCAAGGCGTCGCATTCTCTGTGCCAAGGTCGTCGAGCACAAGCATTTGGGCGTTTCGGATGGTCGTAAACCGATCGTCATAGGCTGAGCCAGAACTCGGGTCGAATGTGGCCCGCAGGTGATCAAGCAGATCGGGCACGACGGCGAAGTACACGCTCATGTTGTGCCACTGCATGGCGTAGCGAGCGATGGATACTGCCAAATGGGTCTTGCCTGTGCCGCAGGGACCATAGAGGAAGAGCCAGCGATTGCCCGGTTCCTGCGCGAAGTGCAAAGCCTGTTCGTAAGCTTCGTCGACTCCGTCGAGCGAACTGTCAAAATCTTCAAAAGTTTGATGACTGAACATATCGAGATTCGAGAGCAGTCGCAATTCATCGGCCCGTCGTTCACCAAGTTCCTGCTCCTTGCAGACGCAAGGTACGATCCGTCCGAACATGGTGTGGCCAACTGGGAAATCGCCGCGGAGGTAGCCGGCATCCTGGCAGATCGGGCACTTCACCGTGTCGCGGTTGCTGATCACGATCGATCCGCTGGTGGTTTCAGCCGGTTGTCGAATCGGAAGCTCCTTCAACACATCGCCGATTCGCTTCATGGTGAACGCTCATTTCTTTTGAAGCAGATTCCGTGATTGGATAGTGGTAACGTTAGTCATCCTTGTCCTGTCGTCCGTAGGCCCGCCAGTTTTCCAGGATGCGGGTTACATAACGCCAGCTACGTCGATTGTACGTGACCGCCTCGGCAAGTGCATCTTCGATCCAGTCGTCCGGATAGTCTTCAATCGCGCGGGAGATCTGGTCTGCGATCAAGGGCGTCAGGGTCCCGATATTCTGCTCGTACAGACGAAAGGCATTGGGCCGGTCGATGGTAATGGATGGCGGATTAGCATCCGGCCAGAGCGTCCGCGGCGCCGGCAATTGGCCGGTTTCCATTAGTCTAATACTGCTTCGGTTTTCCGGGGTGTTCAAATAGTAGAATGTGGCGCGCTTCCTGGCTTCAGACGACACCAGGCGGACGAGCGTGCCCCGGGCGAGCGCCAGGTCGAGGCCCTTGCTGATCCGGGCATCGGGGGCCCGCGGGCTGCCTTCGACCCGCAAAGCCGATCTCAACGTCCGGTCGCGGACGATGGTTTTTTCCGCCAGGGGTTCGCTCAAGCCGCCGGCCACATCGAGCAGGCGAATGACCGCCAGGCTCACCTGGATTTCCTCGATGCTGGTGATCGCCGGTATCACGTCCGTCAGGATCGAGACCGGGATCGGAATCACATCCGTCGGATTCAGGACGAGTCCGGTCACGGCAGATGGCTTGTCGGACGTGCTGGGTCGCGGCATCAGGCGTCTGGCTCGCGGTAGAGCTCGAGGTCGGCGAAACGCGCCGTGCGCTCGAAGAACCGCAGGTTGACGCTGCCTACCGGTCCGTTCCGGTGCTTGGCGATGATCAATTCGGCGATACCCTTTTTCTCGGAGTTCTCGTCGTATTTGTCATCCCGAAAAATGAACATGACGATGTCTGCATCCTGCTCGATCGACCCCGATTCGCGCAGGTCGGACAGCATCGGCCGGTGGTCGGCTCGGGTCTCGACAGCACGTGAAAGCTGCGAGAGTGCCACCACCGGGATGTTGAGTTCGCGAGCGAGCCCCTTGAGACCTCGTGAAATCTCAGAGATTTCCTGCACCCGGTTGTCGGTGCGTCGACCGCTCATCAGTTGCAGATAGTCGACGATGATGAGATCGAGCCCATTTTCCGCCTGCAACCGGCGTGCCTTGGAGCGCACATCCATCACGCTCGCATTTGCGGAGTCGTCGATATAGATTTCCGCCTCGGCCAAACGTCCAAAGGCCCGCGAGATCCGGTCCCACTCACTGTCGTCGATGTTGCCTAGCCGGAGCCGGTGAGAATCGACTCCGGTCTCCGTGGCTAGCAGGCGTTGCACCAGTTGTTCGGCCGACATCTCAAGGCTGAAGACTCCCACCTTACGACCGTGCTGGACTGCTGCGCCGTACGCCATGCCGAGCGCGAATGCGGTCTTGCCCATACTGGGGCGGGCCGCAACGATGAGGAGGTCCGAGCGCTGGAGACCGCCGGTCAATTTGTCGAGGTCGGAAAATCCGGTCGGGACGCCGACAACTTCGCCTCGATTTTGCTGAAGATAGTCGAGCTGATCGAAGAACTTGTCCAGCACATCCGAGATCGACTGGAAGTCCTTGGTCTGGCGTCGTTGGGAAACGGTGAAGAGCGCCTGTTCGGCGGAGTCCAGCGCGTCGGCAGCGTCGAGGTTGTCCTGGAACCCGATGCCGACGATGTGGGTGCCAGCGTCGATCAGGCGTCGCAGCGTTGCCGTTCGTTCGACGATCCGGCCGTAATACTCGACGTGGACGGCGGTTGGCACGACGTTGAGAAGTGAGGAGAGATAGCCAACGCCACCGATATCGTCGAGGACGTTCCGGCGCTCGAGTTCGTCGGACAGCGTCAGGAAATCGGTCGGTTCCCGCCGGTTGTAGAGATCGAGGATGGCCTGGTAGACCGTGCCATTGGCGGAGAAGTAGAAGTCTTCCGCCTTGACATAGGACGCGACGCGAATGATCGCGTCGCGGTCAATGAGGAGGCTGCCAAGCACCGATTGTTCAGCCTCGATATTGTGTGGTGGTAGTCGCTCGTCCATCGTGTCCTGTCATCAACTGAAGTGGCAGGCCGTCGATGGCGACCATCCCCAGAACTGGCCAGAAGGCCGGGGGCCGATCTCCTGTGTACGCGCGGTGACGCAGTTACTCGGCTGCGTCAGTCTCGGTTTCGGCTTCTGGAGCAATGTCGGTGTCAGCTGACGTCTCGTCTTCCTCACTGGCTTCGGCTTCAATCACGACCGTGATCTGGGGCCGCAGTCGGCCGACGAGATGGACCGTGACGGTGTGTTCGCCGATCGACCGGAGCGGCTCGTCGAGCACGACGCGACGGCGATCAATTTCCTCGGACACCTGGGAAGCAAGGGCTGTGGCCACGTCGGAGGCGGTAATCGACCCATACAGCCGACCCTGCTCACCGGCTTTGGCCGTGAACATCAGTCGCTGGCCGTCGATCTTGTCAGAGAGGGAACGCAGCAGCTCTTCCTGTCTCGCGACCTTCCGTTCCTTGACCGCGAGATTGTGTGCTGCGACCTTGAGTTCTCCATCGGTCGCGACGACGGCGAGACCCTTCGGGATCAAAAAGTTGCGAGCGTATCCATTGGAGACAGTCTGGACTGAACCAGCATCGCCGACTTTCGGCACATCCTGTCGGAGGACGATTTTCATCCGTAATTACCTTCCAGCTCTTTTTGATGCAAAGGTGGTCAAGCACAAAAGACCCACACCGGTGCATCATCGCTGACACCCCGATGCAGTCTTTCAATTCTTCGCCTTGTATTTTACGGCGATGGGGCACATTGCTGCAACCATCGCTTCTCACGATCGGGCGAGATAATCGACGACGCACCAGCCGCTGCCGAATCGGGCGGAGTTCACACGTACCCAATCGTATCCGTTTGCCGATTCCGGGCCGTCAAGGATGTCGACGTACGCCCCATCAGCGAGCACGCCGATGACGGCATTGCCGGTGCCGGGACCGTCCCGGAGGTTGAGCTCGCCATCGAACACCCGGGCCGTCGCACCTGCAGTGAGTCCGGCATTTACCTCCAGCCTGAGCAGGTAGGCGACCGCCCATCCAGTTGCTGAACCGGTATCGAGCTTGATCCAATCGTACCCGTCTGCGTTCCTTGGGCCGTCGACCATGGTTGCCTGTTCGTTTGTATACAGCACGGCAACGCGCGATCCCTCGACTCCGGGCGTTGACCGCAGGTTGATACCGTCGGTGTCAACCGCCACGACATCGCCTATGGCGAACGCCTGGTTTCCCGCCGGATCGGCGGTTCCCAGTCCGAGATAGCGGGAAACACCCCACCCGGTGCTGGGACCCGCTTCCAGCCTGTACCAGACGTACCCGTCAGCCGCGCGAGGCCCGTCGACCACCGTTGCCGTTTCATTGGTGTAGAGCACGGTGACGACGCTGGAGGAGGCGCTCGGCGAAGTTCTGATGTTGATGCCGTCCGTGTCGATGTAGACTGTGTCGCCGATGTTGAATGACCGTGAGGACTCGCTTTCTTCTGCCTCGGTTGGCGTGAGGAACGCTTCAGCCACCCAACCCGTTCCGAAATCGGTATCGATCCGGACCCAATAGAGATTCGATGCGGCGATCGGCCCATCGGTTACCGTGCCCGCTATTCCATTTCCGAGCGTCCGGATCACGGGGTTGTTGGTTCCGGCGCCTTCCCGGAGATTCACCGAATCGGTATCGACCTTAACGGTATCGCCGGGATTGAACCGTGCCCCGGCGGTTGGTCCGGAAGTCGATGCTTCCAGATACGACTCGGCCAGCCAGCCGGTGCCAATCGCGGTCTGGATTTCGAGCCACGTGATGTTGTCACTCACCCTGGCAATGCCGACGATCGTGCCCCGCGTTCCGTTGGGGAGCGTTGCGATGATCGACGTGCCGAGTCCAGCTCCAGTCCGCAGCCGCAGGCCATCCGGATCGTTCACCGCCACGGCATCTCCGACTACGAACCGGGACTGCGGGGCGACGGCGCCCTGGGCGGCGAGATATTGCTCGACGACCCATCCCCTGCCGTAGTCGGTGTCCAGCATGTACCAACGATATCCGCCAGTGGGCTCCGGTCCCTCGATCACGATACCCCCGGTTCCCCGGGGCATGGTTGCCAAAGCGGACGCGCGGAGCGAAGGATCGGTGCGGATGTTGAGATAATCGGTGTCGACTTCGACCGCGTCGCCGACGCCAAATTTTCCGACCGGTGGCGCGGCGTCGCTCCTGGTGAAGATGCTACTGGCCATCCATCCTGTACCAGAACTTCCCGAGAGTTGGTACCAGGTGTAGCCATTCACAGTGGTGGGACCATCCACGACGTTCATCACCGTGGACGCGGGAAGCGTGGCTGCCACGGTTTGTCCAGTGCCTGGCAGCGAGCGGAGATTGCCGTCCTCGACCGTTGTTTCGACCGTTTCGCCTGGGCTGTAGTCGGGATCGTTCAGCACTTCGCGCGCACCCGCAATGACATCGGCGACCGCCCACCGGATCGTCGGCAGGTCGGCGTACAGCCCATCGCCCGGGCATGCGCTGTTGACGACGTCACGGTGTCCGCAAATTGTTGGCAGGTTGGGCTTCTCGTGGAAATCGCGGCGGGAGAGCGGATCGAGGCTGCGCGCAGCCCACGCCGAAATCCACGTCAGGCCGGCGATGGCCTCCGGGGTAGACGTTTCGAAGCTGAACGCGCCCATCGAGCAGATACCGGCCGAGCCCTGGGCATACTGGAAGGCGTGACCGCCAATGACGTTCTCGCCGCCGGCCCGGCCTTCATAAACGTTTCCCAGGAAATCTACGAGGTAGTTGTAGCCAATATCGCCCCAGCCGCGGGTAACGGCGTGATAATAGTGAATCGATCGAATCTCGACCATTGGATCGCGAAAGCTTGGTGTTTCCGAATGATGGATAATGACGTGCCTGACCGTCTGGTAGTCGGGAGTCCACTGACTGGCGCCACGGTCTACACCTCCGTAGGCGCGCTCGGCGCCCCAGTCGCCCCGAGAGATGATCGGCGGCCGGGTGGCCGATGGGTTGAGCGAGGACGGGGACACGTCGCTGATCCGGGGCCCGGCCTTGGCGTTGATATAAGTGAATGCCAGTCCAGGGATGGCGACCACATTCCCTTCGACATCCAGGGCCAGGTACCGCACCATCGTGGCTTCTTCGGTGAGGAGCAGGTCGGCAAAGATCCGTCCGTCACGATCGACTGGTCCGGCGTCCGTATGGGCAGGACCGGCGGTGACGGGATCAGACCACGTTTGGCCGTCCATGCTGAGTTGCATTTGGACGACAGCTGGGAACGGTGTATCGCCTGGCCAGTGAGGGGCGACCGCGTTGAACGGGAACTCCGCCTCGAAGGAAAGCGACCCGGTTCCGCCGCCGATGTTCTCCGGCTGGTTCCAATCGGCCGCCTGGGTCGAATCTGCCTGGGCCACGGTTATTGAAGGCACCGCTTTGGGGGCAATGGTCGCCATCGCCACGAACGCCGCGGTGGCCTTCAGGAGAGCGCGCCGGTCGATGCGGCGTGGCGGGTTCTGACCGATTGCGTGTGAGCCGCTTTGCGCAGTTCGCGTTCCGTGTATCCGATGAGTCATTCCTGCTCCCCCGAACCAGACAGGGCTGTTCAGCCAAAGGGTCGCAGTCACCGAAAACATCAATGGGCGTTAGCGGGACCCACGTACCAAACCCTGCCGTAGTGTACGTACACTCTAGCATTGGCTGTGACAATGCGTCAACTCGTCGCCCAGACGTTGAGTCGGTGGGACTCATGTTGCGGGTCCGGGTACCTGCCGACGGCGACCTCCCTGCATTTCATGGACAAGGTTTGACAATGTTTCAGACGGAATCTGGATACATGCTGGCTAAACACTATCATTCGTACGGTTCAAGCTCCGTGCCCCCCGGATGCACCGGGCCATAACGTATCCGCGTATCCGCGTATCTAGCAGGGCCGGCCAGGATCGCCCCGACCACCTGACCAATTGTGGGGAGACAGCGGTTGACGCACTGTTCAACCTGAAGCCGGTTGATACGGATTCCGTATCGATGGAGTGGAAATGACACGGCGCCTGCGTGCTTGCAAGCGCCGTGTCTAATCGAATGTCGGTGAGAGGAGGGTTTATTCGACTGTCAATTCGGCTCGCTCGCGTCGAACCAGGTCGAAGAGGGCGATCGAGCCGGCGGTGGCGGCGTTCAGCGATTCCACGTGGCCGCACATCGGCAACGAAACGACGAGCTGACACCGCTTTCGAATGTTCGCCGTCAGGCCGGAACCTTCGGAACCAACGATCAGGACGGCCGGCGTCGGTACGTCAGTCTCGAAAAGATCTTGCGAACCGGGGCCGCCGTCGAGCCCCACGATCCAGCGCCCGGATGCTTCGAGCTTTTCGAGCGCGTTGCCCAGGTTCGGCACCGTAGCGATATTCAGATGCTCGACCGCGCCTGACGAGGCGTTGACCACGGTGGGCGAAATCTCCGCGGAACGGTCGCTGGGTATGATCACCCCGGCAACGCCGGCGGCGTCTGCGGCGCGCAGCAAGGTTCCAAAATTTTGCGGATCCTGGAGATGATCCAGTACGAGCACCGTTCCTTCAAAATCGATCACATCCGCAAGGTCGGCGTAGGGGTATCTGCCCGATTCCAGGAGCACGCCCTGGTGATTTACCTCCGGCAACTGATCGTCCAGCATCGGCCGGGGCACGGTTTCCACCAGGACTTCCTTTGAGCGGGCCAACTCCACGATCCGGTCCACGCGCTCGTCCTGGCGAAGTCCCTCGGCGACCCAGAGCCGCGTAGGCACACGACGGCTTGCCGCCAGCGATTCGAGGATCGCGTTGCGTCCGAACAGAAGTTCTCCCTTGATGGTGAATGGCGTGTCTCCGCCGCGGCGGGAGCTCCGGCCCCCGCCCTTCTCGCCGCCCCCTGATCGCTGCCGGGGGGGGCGCTGGCCCTCGCGCGGGGGGCGCTGGCCGGCCTGGGCGTTGCGCGGTTCGCGATTCGGCCGTTCCGGGCGCGGTCCACGCCCGGGTTCAGTCCGCCCGCGATTCGATCGATTCGGTCCTGAAGGGCTGCGGAGCGTGATGTTGGCCATGGCTATATCTTCTTCCAAGTCGTTCCTGATGGGTTGTCCTCGAGGGCGATGCCCTGTTCCTGCAAACCGAGACGGACCCGATCGGCGGCATCCCACTGTTTTGCCTGGCGAAGGTGAGCGCGAATATCGATGAGGAGGTCGATGAAGGGGTCAGCGGCGCCAACCTCGGTACTGTGCTGTTCCGTGAGGTCCAGGCCGAGAAGTCCCGACAGTTCGGCAAGGGTGTGTTGGGCAGTCCGGAATTGCTCGGTGCCGCCCGATTGGGATCGCAGGCGGTTGATCGAGCGTGCCAGTTCGAACAGCGCCGCGATGGCCGATGGCGTTTCGAAGTCATCGTGCATCGCCTCGTGAAATCGACGATCTGTATCCTGCGCAAGGAGGATCAGGTTCTCACCGTTGACAAGCTGGTTGTTTGAAGTCACGGTCGTTTCAGGCCGCCCCGCGGCAATGAGCCGAACCAGCCCGCTGGCGGAGGCCGCGAGTCCTGCCTCCGTGTAATTAAGGGGCGAACGGTAGTGCGTCTGGAGCACTTGAAGCCGAAACGCCTGTTCAAGCCCTCGCTCGATCAACGACTTCAGCCAGACGACATTGCCCAGAGACTTGGACATTTTTTCGCCGTTGAGCTGGAGCATGCCGTTGTGAAGCCAGAACCGGGCGAATGGCGCCTCGCCGGAAAAGGCCTCCGACTGGGCCACTTCGTTCTCATGATGGGGGAAAATAAGGTCCCGGCCCCCGCCATGAATGTCGACGACGCCGTCGAGATGATGCGTGCACATCGCCGAGCATTCGATATGCCAGCCAGGTCGTCCCGTTCCCCACGGGCTGGGCCAGCTTGGCTCGCCCGGCTTCGAAGATTTCCAGAGTACGAAGTCAAGAGGGTCGTCCTTGATGTCGCTAACAGCGATCCGGGCGCCAGAAGTCAGTTCATCGATATCGCGGCCGGAGAGCTTGCCATAATGGGGGAATGACCGAACCATGAAGTACACATCGCCGTGTGTTTCGTAGGCATGTTCCCGGGCAATCAGGCCCTCAATCATGGAGATGATTTCCGGGATTTCGTTCGTGGCACGCGGGGCGACCGTTGCGGGAAGCACGTTGAAGGCGGTGATCTCCTCGTCCCACTCGGTAATCAGGCGATTCGTGAGATCGTTGGGCGTGATGCCTTCTGCGATTGCGCGGTTGATGATCTTGTCATCGACATCCGTGAAGTTCTGGGCGTAACGAACGTTGTAGCCAAGGTGCAACAGGTAGCGACGAATCGTGTCGAACACGATCGACGACATGCCGTGCCCGATGTGCGCGGAGTCGTACACCGTGACGCCGCAGACATACATCCCTATCTTGCCGGGAACAATCGAGGTGAACGGCTCTTTGACGCGAGTCAGGGTGTTGTATATTGTGAGATCGGAGACCTTGGCTGGGGCAGAGTTCTGGCGTTGCATCTGGTTTGGCTACCTTTCGCACCTGCTGGTGATCGCCCGGTTCGTGTGACCCCCGATAGTGATCGGAATTACTAAACTGGGGGCGTGACAACGATCGGCTTGAGCGGGCGAACGGTGCATCGGCACCATTGTTCGCCCCAGGGGCAGGCTCAGTCCTGCCCCTGGCTACACGAGTAGCAGGAGACGAGCCGGGACCAGGTCCGGGGCCGGGTGGCACTGCCTCGCGAATTGTCTCGAACCGCGGCGCAGATGTTCATTGATAGCCTTAATCGGCAGCGGCCTTGGTCGTCGCCGGTGCTGCGGCGGTACTGGATTCGGAGGTCGCGGGTGCTGCTTTGGGAGTTGAATCCGGGGCCGCTGCGCCGTCCTTGGCCGGTGCCGCGCCATCCTTGGCCGGTGAGGCACCGGCTTTGGCGGAATCCTTTTCGGGTGCGCGGCTGTCGTTGATGTACCAGCCCGAGCCCTTGAAGACGATTCCCACCGGTTGAAACACTTTACGAAGTGGACTCCCGCATTCCGGGCATTCCGAGAGCGCCTGGTCTGTAAATTTCTGGAAGATGTCGAACTCGTGCGAACAAGCCGTGCAGCGATACGCATAGGTAGGCACGAACGCAATACTCCTGAGTTGATTGAGGACACGCAAAGGGACCGCTACGCGAGCGGTCCCTTTATTGTACCCGGCAACCACTGACGCCCACAACCGTCGAGGCGGGTAGTCAGTCGGTCAGATAGTCTCGCATGTCTTCCCAGTTCTGTCCCGTGCGCATCTCCACGACGGTTGGCACGTCGAGCTGGAACGCCGTCTCCATGGTTGCCTTGACCAGCGTCGCGGTTTTGGGAAGCGACGCCTCGGACACCTCCAGCACGAGTTCGTCGTGGACCTGGAGAATCATCCTTGCTGGCAACGAACGCTTCTCGAGCAATGCTTCGAGATTGAGCATCGCCTGTTTGATGATGTCGGCTTGGGTCCCCTGGATTGGCATGTTCATCGCCATCCGCTGGGCACCCTGGCGGCGCGCGCCGTTCGACGACGAAAGCTCCGGGAGATACCGCCGCCGGCCGCGAATGGTACTGACATAGCCATCGCGCACCCCGCCCTCGATCAAGGTGTCGAAGAATGCCTTGACCTTCGGGAGCCGTTCCCAGTAGGCCGTGATGAACGCCTGGGACTCGGCCCGGGGCATGCCCGTGTCACGCGAGAGCCCGTACGCCTGCATGCCATAGAGGATACCGAAATTGACGGTCTTGGCGATGCGGCGCTGGTCGGATGTCACCTCATCGAGCTCGACGCCACTCACCAGCGCCGCGGTGGCGCGATGGATATCCTCACCGCTATTGAAGGCGTCGATCAGGAATGGCTCGCCGGACATGTGGGCGAGTATCCGGAGTTCCATCTGCGAGTAATCGGCAGCCAGGAGGATAGCGTCCGTGTACAAGCCGTGATCTGGGCGATGGTCGGCCACGAAGGAACGCCGTACGCGACGCCCGATGTCGGTCCGGATCGGGATGTTTTGCAGGTTTGGGTTGACCGACGAGAGCCGGCCCGTGGCGGCAATCGTTTGGTTGAACGAGGTGTGTACCCGGCCGGTCTCCGGATTGACCTCATTTGGCAGTGAATCGACATACGTCGACTTGAGCTTCGAGAGCGTCCTGTATTCAAGGATCAACGGAACGAGTGGATGCTCGTCCCGCAAGCTTTCCAGGACATCGGAATCGACCGAGAATCCGGTCTTCGTCCGCCGCCCGGATTGCAGTCCGAGCGTTTCGAAAAGAACCGTCGCGAGTTGCTTGTTCGAGCCAAGGTTAATTGGCGCACCGGCCAGGCTGTCCACTTCCGCCTTGAGCGTGGTGATTCGATCGCCAAGCTCAGTCGAAAATTCGGCAAGTTCATTGGAGTCGATAGCCACACCCGCTTGCTCCATCTGCAGCAATACCGAAATAAGTGGAAATTCAATGGACTTTAGCAGGTCGAGTTGGTCTCGCTCGACGATCTGCGCCTTCAATGGCGCCACCAGCCGGAAGGTTGATTCCACGTCACCGCAGGCGTATGGCGCCGCCAGGTCGATCGCGACGGTGTCCATCGTCGCCTGCTTCTTGCCCGTCCCAATGAGCTCGCTGATCTCGGTCATCTCGATCCCAAGCCGGGTAAAGGCGAGCTCCTTGAGCCGGATCGACGAATCACCAAGCACATAGGCCGCAATCATGGTGTCAAATGTGATCTCGCGGAGCGTGTATCCATGCCGGGTCAGGACGTGGAAATCGTACTTGCCGTGGTGTGTATAGACCGCTACCTCCGGAGCGGAGATAACAGGATCCAGCGCTTCCTGAACCACGTCGATATTGAGTTGGACGCCCTCGTTGTGACCGACGGGAACATAGAACGACTCGTGATCATTGACCGCGATCGCAATCCCGACCATTGTTGCTCGCAGGGGATTCGTCGCCGTGGTTTCGACGTCGACGGCAATCGTCTTTGTGGCCCGGATCCGCGCGACGAGGTGTTCAAGCTTCTCGTCCGTATCGACGATGGTCTGGACTGACGGTTCGACCGGTTCAAGGCTGGTCGGCGCCTGAGGAGTAATGCCGGTGACGATCGATTCCGGCAGCCTGGCGAGAAACGATCGGAACTCGAGTTCGCGGAACAGTTCGGCAACTTCATCCCGGTCATAACGACCGACGCGGGCCTCCTCCAGGTCAAGGTCGAGGTCGAGGTCGCGCACGATCGTGGCCAGGTGCTTGCTCATGGGAGCGGCGTCCCCATGCTCGATCAGTGCATTGCGGGCACGCGTTGGAGTGACCTCATCCTTGTGTTCGAGAATGTTTTCCAGCGAACCAAATGACGCGATCAGGGCCTTGGCGGTCTTGTCGCCGATACCGGGCACACCGGGAATGTTGTCCGAGGTATCACCAACCAGGGCCTTGTAGTCGGGAACGAATTCCGGACCGAATCCGTAGCGCTCGAACACGGCGGCCGGGTCGAACTCCCGGATATCGCCGAAGCGTCGCGCGCCTGGCAGCACCACGAGCACGTCGTCCTCGACAAGTTGCAGCAGGTCAGAATCGCCGGTCACAACGACGACCCGATACCCATCCGCGGCCAAGGATCGCGAGAGACTGCCGATCACGTCGTCAGCCTCGTAGTTCTCGACCTGCTTGACCGGTATCCCGAGGGTGGCGATGAGCTGCTGGATCCTGCCAATCTGCTCGCCGAGGTCGGGCGGCGTCTCCGCCCTGGTTCCCTTGTAATCCTCGAAAAGCTCGTGGCGAAAGGTCTTGCCGCCCTCCAGGGCGATCACGACGTAGTC
>JALZMD010000062.1 GCA_030858375.1 Chloroflexota bacterium | reverse complement strand
CGGGATCAACCCGTACTTCAGCAGGTCGTCATGCGAAAGCTGCCGGAGCGGGTTCTGGACCTTTTCGGCGGCTTCGGCGCCAAAGCCCATCGAGCTCTGCTTGCCGACGCGCTTGGCAACGATCTCTTCCAGCCCTTCGAACGCGCCACCGCAGATGAACAGGATGTTCCGGGTGTCGATCTGGATATATTCCTGGTGCGGGTGCTTGCGGCCGCTCTGGGGCGGGACGTTGGCAACCGTGCCTTCAATGATCTTGAGCAAGGCCTGCTGCACACCCTCCCCGGAAACGTCCCGGGTAATGCTGGGGTTGTCCGACTTGCGCGCGATCTTGTCGATCTCGTCGATGTAGATGATGCCGTGCTGGGCGCGGGCAACATCACCGGCCGACTGGATCAGGCGGAGCAGGATGTTCTCGACATCCTCACCGACGTAACCGGCTTCGGTCAGGGCGGTGGCGTCGGCAATCGAGAACGGCACGTCGAGCAGTTTAGCCAGGGTCTGGGCCAGCAGCGTCTTGCCGCAGCCGGTCGGGCCGACGAGCAGGATGTTGCTCTTCTGGAGCTCGACATCCTCGTCGGAGTTGAACCCGGCCTGGATTCGCTTGTAGTGGTTGTAGACGGCCACCGAGAGAATTTTCTTGGCGTTGTCCTGGCCGATCACGTACTGATTCAGCTGCTCGTAGAGTTCCTTGGGTGTCGGGATTTTGGAGATACCGATTTCGGTCCGTGGCGCGGTGGGCTCTTCTTCTTCAATAATCTCGCGGCAGAGCTGGACGCACTCATCGCAGATATACACCTGGTTGGGACCCGCGATGAGTCGCCTGACCTCTTCCTGACCTTTATTGCAGAATGAGCACCGATAATGCACCCGGCCACCTCGTCGTTCTAATGTGAGAACCGTCCTGTTCCAGCGACGGCTCGATCGATGACCCGGTCACGCAGGTCTTTAGGGAATGACTGACCGGGTCTTGGGCAAGCAGGAATGACCAGCGCTAGTTGTCGGACGACCCGTTCGAGATCATCGAGGGCGCGGCGGCGACCGCTGCCGGCGTCAGCACTTCGTCGACCAGGCCGTACGCCTTGGCTTGCTCGCCGGTCATGTAGTAATCGCGCTGGGTGTCGGCCTTGACCCGGTCGAACGGTTGGCCGGAGTGGTCGGCGAGGATTTCGGTCAGGGTGGTCGTGAGCGTCAGGGTCTCGCGGGCAGCGATCTCAATGTCGGGAACATTGCCACGGAAACCGGCCGAGCCCTGGTGGATCATGATCCGGGAGTTGGGGAGGGCGTAACGCTTGCCCTTGGTGCCGGCGGCGAGCAGTACGGCCGCCATGCTGGCGCCCATGCCCACGCAATAGGTCTTGACATCGGGCCGGATCATGCGCATCGTGTCGTAGATCGCCAGCCCGGCGTAGACCTCGCCGCCCGGTGAGTTGATGTAGATGCTGATGTCGGCTTCGGAATCGTCATGATCGAGGAACAGGAGTTGCGCCACCAACAGGTTGGCGATCTGGCTGTCGATCGGCGTCCCGAGGAAGATGATGCGGTCTTTCAGCAATCGGGAGTAGATATCGAACGCCCGCTCCCCCCGGTTGGTGCTCTCGACCACCATCGGCACGAGGTTTTCGATCTTTGGGATTTCCATTCAGTCGCGACCTTTTGTACTAAGGGCAGCGCGGTCGAACACGCACGAGACCCTGCTACCCGCGAACCGTCGGTCCATCCCAAACAAGGTGTGTGCCTGCAATGCGGGATGACAACCTGCGAACCGGTTCGTTCATGATTCCATGATAATCCCCGCCGTCGAATCGCTCACCTAGACAAACGGACGAAACGGGAATCGCGCCGCCTAATGGTAGCACCGGACCTGCCCTTCTGTACGGGTCATGAATGACCGCAAACCGGGTCAGGACGATGTGCAGACAAGCGCCCAGGGTTGATCCATAACCCGGGTCATGGCAACCGTGTAGGGGTGCGGGCCCCTGCCGCGGAGACGTTTGGTGATCGCGTCCACGTCGCCCACCAACCCTCGCCGCCGGATATCGAGTGCACCAGCGTCCAGGTCGCGGAGACGGGCCCGCAGCAGGCGTTCGTTCCAGGGCAGCGAGGCAACGATTCGCAAAGAGCGGGCGAACGGCGTGACGACTGGTTCGGACGCCAGCAGGAAGCCGATGCGGTCGTCGATCTTGACCGCGCCAATCGATCGGGCCAGATCCTCGACCAGACCGGACCGCGTGACCGCCGGATTGGGATCGAGCAGCGTCTCCCCCTCTGTGGGAATTCGGACTGGCACGTTCTCGCCAGGCATCGGTGTCAACCGGTGGATCTCCGTACCGGCGATGATTGTTGCCGAGGCTTGGGCCCGGGCAAGGGAAGGCGACCAGAGCACTGCCTCTTTCAAGTCGGTTCCCAGCGCGATTGCCTCGAACTCCCAGCCCACCGGCACCCGGTCATGATCGAGCCCAGGCGCGCATTTGACGCCAACCGCCCGATCACCATCGGCCAGATCGACACACCACTCCAATGGCGGCTCGCTAGCGCCGAGCGACAGCCGCCCCTGATCCGTCCGGCGGGCAGGGTCGATGAAGACTGCGGTGTGGTCGTCCAGGGGCACGCTCCGCACGTCCGCTTCGACGAACGAGACGCGACTGCCGACACCGGTCACGTTGGCGTTGAGGCCGGCGATGTGCAGGTGGAGTGGGTCGCGGTCGACCGCCAGGACGCTCGCC
>JALZMD010000009.1 GCA_030858375.1 Chloroflexota bacterium | reverse complement strand
CGAGGCCGGCAAGGACCGTGATGAACCCGTCACCTTCGCCAAAAACCACTGACGGCCGAAATATGGTGTAGGTGAGACCAGACGTCTTGAGGGCCTGCTCCGCCCGGAACTTGGCCTGGTGATATGGGTACTCAGAATTGTCGTGAGCCCCGAGAGCGCTCATCAGGATGAAATGCCTGACACCGGCCCGGCCCGCTTCCTGAATGACATTCTCGCTGCCCTGACGGATGACCGTGTCGAACGTCGCACCGTCCCGCTCCTCGATGATGCCGACGAGATGAACGACCGTGTCAACACCGTCCATTGTGCCACGGAGCGATTCGGGATCGGTCACGTCGCCGATGACGGATTCGACGCCGGGCGGAGTTTTTCCCGGCTTCCGGATCATCGATCGAATACTCATGGAGGCAAAAGGGCCAGACGGTTCGCGTCCCGGCGTCCGGCCCAGGGCACTCAGGATTCCCGAGCCCACGAAACCAGTCGCGCCGGTAATAAACAAACTGCCTGGAATACCTTTATGAGCCTCGGGCTGGTTATCGGTCATTGCGTTCTCCATATCGTATGAGTCAGGGATGGGCAGTCATCCAGTCAGCGACGAGCCCTCCGCGGATGCCGCTTGGAGCCGCCCGGATCGCCCCTGGCGCAGCACGTTCGATGACCGCCATAGCAATAGCTGCCCCAGCCGGGAGCATACGGGCACGTTCCGGTGCAATGTTCAGGAATGCCGCCAGACGAGTGCTGTCGATTTCGGCGAGTCTCGAAAGCACTTCGCGAAACTGATCGGGCGCGAACGGGATGGAAACCTCCGTCCACGCAGCAAAGGCTTCCAGGAATTGGCCGTTTCCTCCCGAAAACACCACATCCGGGAGGGTGACCTGAGGCAATACCGTCGACCCGGCAAGGATACAAGTGGCATCTCTGACCGCTTCCGCCACGGCCGCCGTGCCCGGTGGATCACTCCGGAAACAACGATCCGCGAGCGATCCGGATCCAATGTTGAGGGACTCCGATGCGCTGACCGCCCCACTGGAGACATGGATCAACTCGGTGCTGCCTCCACCAATGTCCACGAGCAACGAATCCTGGTCGGTAGGCAGTGAACTGGCCAGGCCAACGAAGGCGAGGCGCGCCTCTTCTTCGCCCGAGATAACGCGGACGCTCCAACCAGTTGTACGATGGATCTGATCGAGCAGATCATTGCCGTTGGTGGCTGTTCGCAGGGCCGCCGTCGCCACGCCGATACACGCCTCGACGACGTACGCCCGCGCGACGAGTTCATAGTGGCGCAGCGCGACGAGTGCGCGTTCGATCCGGTCTGGTTCGAGCGCTCCGGTGATCGCGACCCCCGCGCCGAGCCTGACCGTATCGGCATGGGCGTCGATGACTCGCTCGTCTCCTGATGCTCCGACCTCCGTGATCGAAAACTTCAGGGTGTTCGATCCGATATCGACCACGGCCACACGTCGAGGCATCGTCATTGCTCCCGATAGGAAGCACGTTGAAGTTTCGTCGCGGCCTTGCTCCAATTGGGCATGCCACTTGCCTCCATCTGCGCTAGCGTTCCCTCAAGCGGATAGTCGACATAACGCAATTCGGTCGTCCACGTCGTCGTCTCCTCGTTCCAGATGCACAATCCCCACTTGGAACGAAAATCCTCGTCCTTGGGATTGCCGACCGCCGATACGTCGATCAACTGGATGCCGTCGATCACCCGCTGGTAGGCAATATGGATGTGCCCAAACGCGATGACGGCGGCCCGGGTGTCACCGAGGATGTCACGGAATTCAGCGTCCGAGGCGGATGGCGCCAGCTGCTGGTACTCATCGAATGGATTGGCGTGGACGACGAGCAGGTCATCGACGAACTTACGGCCACCGGGCGGAGAAACGCGGAGGTCGAACGGCAGCGACGCCAGCTGCTCCAGTCCCTCGCCACCCAGTTTACCGGTTACCCACGTCGCGCCCTTGGACGACCGCACGCCCTCCACAAGGTCACGGTCAGTATTTCCGCGAATGCGATGGATCGAATGCTCATCGAGGATTTGAAGAACGCCGCAGGGATCAGGCCCCCCCTCGCACAGGTCACCGGCGGCGACGATCAAGTCGATTCCCGGTTCGCAGCCAATGTCGGCCAGAACGGATTCAAGGGCAAGGGAATAGCCATGGATATCTGATATCACGGCAACTTTCATCCAGACAAATCCTCGATCACTTCGAAGCGGAATCCCTTCCTCTATGGGCTATGGGCAAGAACGGCGGAACCATGCTAGGTTGGGGCCTGTCGCATAGCGAAGGGAATCAGACCATGGTCAAGATCGTAACCCAGGATCCAGCCCAGAGTGTGCCTCGTGTCGATGAAAAGATGTTCGTTGGCACGGTGATGGGCCAGACTCTGGTTGCCGAAGGTGACGCACCTTCCCAACGGGTAACAGCCATATCTTTCCACAATGGTGCCCGGAACAATTGGCACTGGCACAGCACGGAACAGGTATTGGTCGTGACCCATGGAGAGGGAATCATC
>JALZMD010000006.1 GCA_030858375.1 Chloroflexota bacterium | reverse complement strand
TTACGACCCCAGGAACGCATCCTTGACGCGGTCGAAGAAACCCCGATTGTTCGGCTGTTGGGTCACTTCCTTGCCCAGGCTCTGCGCGAGTTGCTCGAACAGGTCCCGCTGGCTCTCGGAAAGCTTCTTCGGCACTACAACCTGCACCGTCACCAGCTGGTCGCCGCGCTCGCCGCCACGCAGGTCGGGCACGCCCTTGCCGCGAAGCCGGAACTGCTGGCCCGATTGGGTTCCGGTCGGAACCCGAAACACCACCT
Organism: Chloroflexota bacterium; assembly: GCA_030858375.1. GTDB lineage: Bacteria > Chloroflexota > Chloroflexia > Thermomicrobiales > UBA6265 > JACCYX01. The sequence continues at coordinate 2,349 of JALZMD010000006.1, read as the reverse complement.
CGCCGTCGAGCGTATCGATCTCGATCTCGTCGCCGAGTGCGGCTTGAGCCACGTTGATCCCAACCTGGCTGTGGATTGCCTTGCCGTGGCGCTCGAAGAACTTGTGCGGTTTCACACGGGTCTTGACGTACAGGTTCCCAGCGACACCGCCGCTGGGACCGTCCTCGCCCTGGCCGGTCAGCCGTAGCGTCGCGTTGTCGTCGATGCCCGCTGGGATCGTGACGGAAATTGTCCGGTACTTGCGGGAGCGGCCTCGTCCACGACACGTGTCACACGGATCGGTGATCGTCACGCCTTCGCCGTGGCAGGTCGGACACGGACCCGATGTCATGAACTGGCCGAGGATCGTCTGCTGTACGCGGCGCACTTCGCCCGCGCCTCCGCAGGTGGCGCACGAAGGTGGCGTCGCGCCGTTTTTCATCCGGCTGCCGTTGCACACGTCGCAGGTTTCAAGGCGGTCAATCTCGACGTCCTTTTCGGCGCCAAACACCGCCTCCTCGAATTCAAGCTCGACCGAGATCTGAATATCGTTCCCGCGCGGCGGCGCGCTGGGTCGCCGCGCTGAGCCCGCCTGGGCACCTCCGAAGAACGACTCGAAGATGTCCGAAAACGGCGAACCCGCCGCCCCTCCGAAACCGAACGGGGCGCCACCCATGCCGCCCTGGCCGTTGGCCGCGGCGTAACCGAACCTGTCGTACGCGGCCCGGCGATCGGCATTGGACAGAACTTCGTGGGCCTCGTTAACGTCCTTGAACTCGTCCTCCGCCCCAGCATCCTTGTTGACGTCTGGGTGGTACTTGCGCGCCTTCGTCCGGTATGCGCGCTTGATGTCCTGCTCGGTCGCGTTCCGTTGTACGCCGAGCACGTCGTAGTAATCTCTTTTATCTGCCATGGCTCAACTTGTGGAGAGTGACGTCGCTGGAACGCCGCGAGAAAGCACGGGATCGGTTCGCCCCGTGACCCTGGCTGTCGCCAGTGCTTTCCTGATTATAGCGTGACGAATCAAGCTCGTGGCACTCTCTGCCATGGAGTGCCAGCGAACGGGACCTAGTCGATCACCCGCAGGTCGATCACCGTTCCGGCGCGCCGCACCGCCGTACGGTAGAACCAGGGCGCCGCCAGCGTCAGGTAAATCCGGGCATCGAGTCCGTCGATGAGCTGCTGCGGTATGCCGCTCGCGCCGAACCTGGTCCCTGCGATCGCGCCCGCCACGGCGCCGTTGCTGTCGGTGAGACCACCCAGCGCCACCGCGCCGGACACCGCCGCGTCGAACGTCTCGGCCCTGCCCACGATATCGACAATTTCTGCCAGGATCCGGTGTTCTTTCGAGTCGCCGGGTGAGACATTGATCGCCGTGACGGTACGTGAACGAGCGGCCCTGTTGATCACCTTGGCGATCTCCGCCGTTAGCGACGCCTGCACTGCTCCACTATGCGATAACCTGGATGCGGTTGCCGCTTCGAGCTCGAGCGCGCGCTCGTCGAATCCTCCGACCGCATGCATCAGGCCAACCGGCACCCCTCGCAGCGCAACCGCCAATTCGGGCTCCGGCTGGTGGGTTTCCGGCACCAGTCCGTCGTGATCCGCCGCGAGCTGGATTCCGGTCACGGTCGCATCCGACATCCATTGCCGGGACGCCCCCGCCACCAGAAAGCCGAGCCGGGCGTTGATGTTGACCGGTTCGAGCAGGCCATCATTCGTCGTCAGCGATTCGACCATGCAGAGCACGATTTCAGACTTGTCCGAGATCTCCCCCTGCAGCGGCTGTCCCTCTTCCGCGTCCGCCACCGGGAGATAGGTGATGACCACGCCGTACCGGGTACCGATCTCCCCAACAGTCATTCCCCGCAACGGCCTGCCCAGCGCATCACCGATCGCCAGCCCCAGTAACGCTCCGAGAAACTGCTCCTCGCGAGTCTGCACCTGCATCTCAGTCATTGCCGGACCTCTCGCTGGCGAGGTCGATCTGACACGAGGTCGAACCAGCCTTGGTGCATTCGGCCTGGATCGTCACCGCCCCCCCTGGCTGGCGAACGACCCACTCCACGATGGCGCGGGACTGAATGGGATATGCCGTGTAGAACGACGGCGCCTCGTGCTGGTTCGCTCGGCCATCCAGATGACCGACCTCAACCGCCGCCTTGCCAAGCACCAGCTCTCCCCCGTCCGCCAGGTCGATCGACGCCTTGACTGGCTTGTTGACGCCCACTTTCTTGCCCTGGTCGGAAACGTACGTTGGTAGGAAGCCAGTGTTCTGGACAATCGCCGACACCTTGTAGAGGTCGCCGCCCAATGCTTCGACCGTCGGCGACTGCATCTCCAGCTTTGGCGCCGTCTTCATCGCCCGGA
>JALZMD010000440.1 GCA_030858375.1 Chloroflexota bacterium | reverse complement strand
GCGACAAAATGAGCAAGTCACTGGGCAACCTGGTACTTGCCAGTGAAGTCTTAAAGCAGTACAGCTCGGATGCCTTCCGTCTCTACCTGCACTCCAACCACTACCGGACACAATGGCAATACCTCGATGAAGAAATCGACGTGTGGGCCGGTGTGGCTGCCGATCTGGCCGAAGCGGCGGAGTTCCCGGCCTATGGCGTGGACAATGTCCTCAGTGTCCGTGTGCAAAGCGAACGCTTCATCGCCGCCCTGGAAAACGACCTGAACACACCGGCGGCGATCCAAGCCCTCCGGGAAATTGCGCAGGAGATCCTGGTAGCGCCAGAGGCCGACGACATCAGGGGCGCCCAGAAAACATTGAAACACCTGGCATCGATCATGGGACTCACCCTCGTTTCGTCAGACTGAGCGAAGGCGCGCGAACGGGCTGTGTGGTCACCTGCCGGATGGTATACTCGCACCGGGCCCGAAGCGTCGGGCTTGTTTCGTGTGTTCGTTTAATGTACATGGACGCTGTCCATGTCCTCCCTCCTCCCGGCCGGATCGGTCCAACATGGATCCCGCGACCAGGGGGAAACCCGAAGAGAGGGGTCTACGTTTGGCAAGTTACGCTCGCGAGCCGCGCGCCTATGAGTTGATGGTTATCCTGCTGCCGGAACTGGCCGAGGATGACCTTACCGGCGCCCACGAACGCGTATCCAAGTACATCACCGATGCATCTGGATCGATCAAGGAAACCTTGTCGGATTCGCCCTGGGGGCGACGCCGCCTGGCCTACACGATCCGCTTTAACGGCACCGATTACCGGGATGGCAACTATGTCATCTGGCACTTCGATCTCGAGCCATCTCGAATGGGCGAAATCGAGCGCGAACTGAAGCTTGATACCCGTGTCATGCGCTATCTCGTGGTCCACGACGATCCCAAGTGGGGTTCCCCGAACGAGGGCAACCAGCCGCCTCCGGGTGAGGAAGAGCGGGACGGTCCACGCCGGCCCGACAGCTCGCGCGGACCGCGACGCCCTGAGAGCGAACGGCGACCAATGGGTGAACGACGACCTGAAGGCGAACGACGCCCCGAGCCCGCCGTCGCCGCAGCTGCCCCGGTGGCTGGTGCTGACGCTCCCGCTGTTGAAACAGCCCCGACCGACGAGATTGCCGACACCTCGGTGGTGACGACCGACCAGTCGATGTCGATGGGTGGCGAAGGCGGCGAAACAACGGTTACCGGCATTGGCGCCCCGGACCAGAACGCCGACGTGACTCCAGACACCATGGGGTCGGCCGCTCCGGTTGAAGGCGCGACCGGTGAAGAAACATCGGCTGTTGTCGAAGACACCACGGGCGCTGCCGTGGAGGCCCCGGTGGACGAGCCGACCGGCGATGACACCATCGCCGAAACGGCCGAAGAAGAGAAGTAGGAGACCCGAATGAGCATTGCGAAGGCAACCGTAGTCGGCAATCTGGGGGGCGACCCGGAAACACGCTACACCCCGTCAGGCGCGATGAACGTGCGATTCTCCGTGGCCTCGACTCGAAAATTCCGTGACTCAGGCGGTCAGGACCAGGAAAAGACGACCTGGTTCCGGGTCACCGCCTGGGGCCGTTTGGCCGAAACCATCGATGGCCTTGTCCAGCGTGGTTTCGTCACCAAAGGCCGGCAGGTGTACGTCGAGGGTCGCATCGAGCTCTCGGAGTGGACCGGCAACGATGGCGAAAAGCGAGCATCGCTCGAAGTTAACGCCACGGAGTTTCAACTTGTCGGTAACCGGCCCGATAGCCAGGGCGAATCCGGCGGTGGTGGCTACTCGGGTGGCGGAAATTCTGGCGGAGGCAACTCTGGCGGAGGCAACGCCGGCGGCGGTCGACGGGAATCATTTGACGACAATTCATCATCCCGCGAGTCCAACTTCGACGACGTTCCGTTCTAGCCCCTGCTCCTGACAGACCCTGTATACAGAAAGACCATGAACCATGTCGGATAACACACAGGATCGAGACAATCGTGGACCGCGACCGGAAGGTGAAGGCCGCCCAGGCGGCTCCCGCTTCGGTGGTCCCCAAGGCCAGCGCAGCCCTGGCGGACCCGGTGGGCCTGGCGGCGGAGACGGTGAAGGCGGTGGCCGCCGACCGGGCGGCGCTGGCGGACGCCGACCTGGCGGTGGAGGCGGTCGGTACACCCCACGGCGCAAGGTATCGGCCTTCGCGGTCGACAATATCCAGCATGTGGACTACAAGGACCTGGCTCGGCTCCGCCGTCACGTCGGCGAGCGGGGCAAGATCGAACCACGTCGCAAGATGGGGACCAGCGCCAAGCATCAGCGATCGTTGACGGTCGCCATCAAGCGCGCGCGCTACATGGCGTTGCTCCCATTCACGGGCCCAAACGAACGCGGATAGGGACACCGGCCGAACGCTTGAGACGGTACCAAGCGTCCGGGTTCCGATCTGCACGGCGCGCCACGGTTCCAGAGTTCTGGAGAGGCGCGCCGTTTTCGTTACCGGGCAGGATCATGCCCGGCGCCGGGTGACACTGGTCATTTGGCTCTAGCCCATGTGGAACGAGGTCGGCATCATTCATGAAACCTAACCAGAACCGTTTCGATTCAATCAGGGACCGAATCGGAAGAGGGAACGCGTCATTTGTGGGGCAAGCACAACGTCGCAGCCGACGCGACCAGGAAGCGCGGTTTCAGCGGCTGTTCATGCTCTCCATGATCGGGCTCGTCGGGCTCATCGTCTTGATCCTTGGCGGTGGCGTCGTCTATGAATATATCATCAAGCCAAACGCCGTTGTCGCTGAAGTCAACGGCCACGAGATCCGGCGCCGGGACTACTGGAAGTACCAATCCGTCGTGCTCTACAACCAGGCCCGCCAGTACGAATCATTCGCCGTGCAAACCCAGGGTGATCAGCAGCAACAGTTCCTCCAGTTCGCGGCCAGCTTCGATGCCCAGCGCGACGATGTTTGGGGAAGCACTGACGTCAGTTCGGCCACGATCCAGCAAATGATCGAGGATCAGCTCTTCCTGGACGGCGCGGAATCGCTTGGGGTCATGGTCAGCGATGAAGAAGCGACCCAGTATGCCCTGAACCAGTTCGCCCCACCCGATGCGCCACTCATCACGCCTCAACCATCTCCCACGATAATTCCGGCACGTGCGCAGGCAGCCACGGAAACCGCCGAGGCTCTGGCTACGCAACAGTCGCTTGCCCTGGGTACGCCGGTTGCAGGCACGCAGCAGGCGACGCTGGTGGCTGAAAACGGCACCCCGATCGCAACACCCGTGACTGGTGATCCGGCGACTCCGGGTGCGACGCCAAACCTCGACGACTCGTTGCGAGCGGCCGAAGCTGAATACGAAATCTTCCAGGACAACGTTTTCGAAGACGCCAACATGTCGCAAGAAGATTACATTCGCCTCTGGGCCAAACCACAGTTGGTGCGTCAGCAGGTGATCCATGAGATCACAAGCCAGGTTCCGCAGACGGCCGAGCAGGTGAATGCCCAGCATATCCTCGTGGCGACCGAAGATCTTGCCAACCAGCTCTATGCCCAGGCGACGGGCGGCGCCGACTTCGGTGCCCTGGCGCGCGCGAATTCAACCGACGCGGTGACTGCCGCAACCGGTGGCCAACTTGGCTGGTTTACCCGCCTCGAAGTGGATCCTGCCCTCGCCGAGGCCGCCTTCGCGCTCGAGCCAGGCCAGATCAGTGAACCGATCCAAACCGATTACGGGTGGCAGATCGTGAAGGTGAACGACAAGCAGGAGGATCGACCACTGTCCGATGCCCAGTACCAACTGGCAACCGACGAGGCCGTCGAGACGTGGATCGATCAACAGCGGGAGCAGGCGGACATTTCGTCGGAATACCAGACCACGCCGACAGTCACGCCTGGCGCATTCGCACCGCCGGCGGGAGCCCCGACGCCGATACCGGCCACTCCCGTGCCAGGCACACCTACGCCAGCCGAACCCGTCGTCGGTCCGCAGCCGGTGACGCCAGGTTCGCCCGCGGCCTCACCGGTTGCGCCGCCAGTGAGTGCATCTCCAGCGCCAGCCACACCGGTCGTCATCGCGACACCGGGAAGTTAACGATCAACAACAGCACCCTCATGGATGAGGGTGCTGTTCGATCGCTATGGTATCCTCGACCAACATGTTCGCTGCCGTATCAGTTTCGCGCAAGGATGGGAGAGACCCGCCGTGTCCTCCAACGATCGATACTCCCGGCCCAATCGACAGCGTCATGCGCCGGTTCCCGCCGACTCCAGACTTGAAGACGATATCGTCTATGAAGACCGGTTGGAGGCCGATCCTGACCTGGATCAAATGCCTCAGGATCGTCAACAGCCTCGATCCCCGGCGGTGCGTCCACAAACCTCGCACCAACGTTCCAAACCAACGACTCCGTCATTGGATGGAACGGCCGCCCAGATAGACCGATTGCGGAGCAACATCCGGCAGTCGACTCGATCGTCCTCCGCGCGAACACCACCGGTCCAGCGTGCCAGGCAGCCCTCGCCTCAGCCTGTCCGACAGCCACAGCTCCGGGACGATGAGATCGTTGCCGACAGTGCGTTCTTCGACGATGAGGTATACGGGTCTTCATCCCAATCATTACCGGCACCCAGGAGCCGGGCAAGGTATGACGAAGCTTCCTACACTGACGATCCTTATGTCGATTACGAAGAGTTCGACGACGACTTCAGCGAATACGATGCGCCGCGGCGACCGGCCCACCGGGCCAGGCCACGACCGCAGTTCACGATGCCGAAGCTCTCTCCTCCGTCACTGCCGCCAGCGATTGCCAGGGCCGACCTGGTGAACGATGCACCAGCGCTGGCAATCATCGGCGCCAGTCTCGCCAGCCTGGCCGCAATGGCGATCGTTGTCGCCAACCAGGCCGAATCGCTCGCTCCCGCATTCGCGACCCATGTCAGTGCCTCGGGCATTCTCGAGAACTTCAAGGGCGATTCCGCGCTTTGGAATGTGCCGCTGATGGCGGCGATGTTCACGCTCATGAACATTGTCATGGCCTGGTTCATCTCTCCGCTCAATCGTTTCGCCAGCAGGTTCGTCCTGGTTGGCGCTCTCGTGGCGCAGCTCATGGCCTGGGTGGCGATCATACGTATCCTGTAGGTTCTATCTGGATCAAAGCAATTGATACGCCCCGGCAGTGACAAGGCTGCCGGGGCGTATCAATTGCGTCGAGTTCAGGTCGTCGAACGACCGTTGGGCGAGACGAATCAGGCGGAAACAGGGCGGGCACTCAGCGGTTGAGTGCTGCTTCCAATGCCCGCTTCGTCAGGACCTTGATGAGTTGCACGCGATAGGCATCTGACGCATAGGCATCGCCGTTGATTTCCAGGCCGTCAGCCGCGATCGCGGCCGCCGCCTCAATAGATGCGGCGTCGAACGTCCTGCCGGCCAGGGCAGATACCGCTCCAGCTGCATGCGTAGGTTTGGATGTCGCGCCCGTCACGACGATGGATGCCCTCGAAATCACCCCGCCTGACTGCTCGATAGCGACGGCAATACCGACTACCGCGTAGCCACTCGCCGGGTGCGCATGCTTGCTGTACGCCGAGCTGCTTCCTTCAGCCGGCATCGGCAGCAACACCCTGATGATAATGTCGTCCGGTTCCAGCGATGTCGTCCACAGATCGATGAACAAGTCTTCAGCATTGATTGTGCGTTGGCCCGATAAGCCCACGACCTCGACACTACCGCCGAGAGCCAGGAAGACGGCCGTGAGATCGGCGGCTGGGTCATTGTGAGCCAGGGCACCCCCGATGGTTCCATGTGCCCGCACCTGCTGATCGCCGATGACATTGATTGCCTCGACGATGGCCGGGAAAGCCGCCGCTATCCCACTATCGAATCGAACGCCGTCATAGGTCGTCATCGCGCCAATCGTGGCTACGCCATCGCCGATGACGACACCTTTCAATTCGGCAACCGGTCCAAGGTCAACAAGCATGCCGGGCGCGGCGAGGCGCAGCTTCATGGCCGGGATAAGCGAGTGGCCGCCTGCCAGAATCTTGGCATCGGGACGCTCGGCAAGCATTGCGACGGCATCGGCGACACTCGTCGCGCGATGGTATTCAAACGATGTTGGAAACACGATCATCACCCCCGATTTCACGCTTCGCAGGGTTGCCGAGCTTGTCTCGGCCCTTTCGAATCAATCACTGGTCAACCATGATGGGAAACGATTCAGTCCGCTCCCTGCTGCATTTTCTCCGCCGCATACTGCACTGATTTCACGATGTTCTGGTAGCCTGTGCACCGGCACAGATTTCCCTCAAGCTCATGCCGAATCTGCTCTTCCGTCGGATTCGGATTCCGTTCAAGGAGTGACTTCGCGGACATGATCATGCCTGGGGTGCAATACCCGCATTGCAATCCGTGTTTTTCCCAGAACGCGTCCTGGATCGGATGGTAGTTCGTTCCGTCGGCAAGGCCCTCGATCGTTTCGATCGAACTGCCTTCCATCTGGACCGCGAGCTTGGTGCATGACTTCGTGGTGACCCCGTCAACGGTCACCACGCACGCTCCGCACTGGCTCGTGTCACATCCGACATGCGTTCCGGTTAGTCCTAGTTCATCCCGCAGGAAGTGAACGAGGAGCGTACGGGGTTCCACGCTCGCCGAGCGCTGTTGCCCATTTACCGTAACGGTTACCTGTGTTTTGGCCAAACCAGCGATTGCATCTGCCATTCGCCGTGCCCTCCCTTCTGAATGTCGAAGTTTCTCGAGTTTTCGAGGCGCTAGCCGTTCCTCATCGAGCCGGTGTGTGGCAAGCCAGGTGATACAGGGCAGTCCAGGACTTGCCAATTGCGGCACGAAGTCGACGATGCGCTCGTGTGCATTGACTGGGCAATGATAACGGCAGTTGCGAATGATGTCTGCACCCTTTGGCCCACATCATGTCGAACAAGGGTCACGGCGAAGCCAATGGCTCCTGGCCAAGCGGTGCAGCCTCGGCCACCATCTCGTTGATGACGCGCTTCGTCACCTGGCCGATTTCAGGCTGAAGGGATCGGCTGTACTGACCCATCTCCTCCAGCAGTCCACCAAAATTCCGGGCTGGAGGGTGGACCGGTCCAAACTGCTCCCGAATCCGGGAACGATACCAGGCCCCTATCGCGCGCCGGACCCGGGTTCCCGATGGGGGCGTTACTCCTGCGGCCGCGGACGCGAGCACGATCTGGTCTCGCAGCTGTTTGCCGTTGATCGGCAGGGACGTCACCTGGTCGACGGCCGTACGCTGGCGACGCACCACCTCGGCAACGTCGTTCCAGCGCTGCACCAGTCCCCAGGCGCTCGTCTTCATGGTTGCCAGCGCCCTCGCCTCGTTTTCGATCGCCGCCTCGTCGACGGTGAGTGGGTCACGATAGGCCAGGAGCGGAGCAGTTTGATCCTGCCAGCACCCGAGTGCTGCCCGGGCGAGGCGAAAATAGTAGAGCCCAAGCATCAGGCTCCGGTCGGGGTTGATCGGTAGGCTATCGAGACCTGCAAGGAATGATTGCAACCCAGCTTGTCCAAGCGGGTGCAGGAACTGGTTTGACGTCACCTCAATCAGGCGCACCTCATGGTGCTTGACGGTGGCACGGCGCGGCCCCCGCCGATCGCGCAGGAGCCGATGGCTCAACGCATAGTCCGGGCACAGGAAGACCCCGTCGTGAATCGCCAGATCCGGATCGAGGCCGGGAACCAGACGCCGCACCGTATCGCCGAGGTCGAGCAGGGCCCGAACCACATCGCCGCTTACCTGTTTCGAACGAGCGGTATCGACGGAAAACTTCGCGTCTGCTGCCCACAGCACCTGGCGATCAGCGAGATCGCCCAGCATGAGAAAATCGGGGTTCTGGAGTTTATGCCGTGATGCGGTGCGAGCGATTTCCGGGATATCGTCGAGGCGAACCGAGGAATCGGCGATCGCACCACCTTCACCCCGCCACAAATTGCCCTCAGCGAGCCGTTCTCCGGCAAGCGCCTCGGCACAGAGATTGGCCCACCGGTCGCCCACCATGTTGCTGGCACCACCCCGGTCGGAAAGTTGCATGTAGACACGATCATAGACCGAAGCCAGCAGCGTGCCACCCGGAAAGGCGCTGGATGCGTAATCGAGTTCAGCATCGGGGGTCAGGCCAGTGGTCAAGAGCATGGGTCCTGTCAAACATGAACGTCCGCCGCAACGCACGCCGATCGGGCAATTTCATGTCCTAGAATAGCAGTCTCGGATTCCTTGCGGATCGCTGTACGCCGCTCCAGCGGCCCCTCGAAAGTAAACGATTGAACGATATGGTCCACCCCCCTCGATCACCTTCACCGCTCGATCCGTTCCTCGTACAGTTTCTCGCCATCGTCGATGCCAGTGAGACTGGCTTCCAGCCCGGACCGGCTTCCGCCAATCTGGCATCACGGATGGGCACGCAACGGGCGTTCGTCGACGCACTATTCACAAGCGCCAGGACTCGGGGCCTGATCAAGCCGATGTATGGACGTGGAAGCAAGATCTGGTGGACCGTTTCGCCAGTGGGTGAAGCGTTCCTGCGTGATCAAACGTCCTGAGCGTTTCTGTTGCGGAACGACCCCCGCGAACGGGGCCCAACCCCTAACGCCACAACTACGACAAGTCCGAGCACAGCCGCCAACCGTCCCAGCCAATCACTCCAGGTCGCTGCGTATTGGAGCTCGACCGACTGCGTGCCTTCCGGAACCGTGATCTGCATGTACCCATTGCTCGTACGTGTTACGTCTACTTCTTCGCCATCAGCAAATGCTTCCCAACGCGGGAACCAGTTCCTCCGAATGTCGACGATGCCCTCCGCTGACTCAAAGGTCGCCATGATCGACTGATTCTCGATGTCGAGGGCCACAGGCATGACTGTGCCATTGGTGACGACGGATGTTGAGTTACGGACCAGGTACAGGTCCCAGTTCCCAACAGTCACTTGGTAATCAAATAGCGGATTCTGCCTGGCCGCTTCTCTCGGATCCGGGAATGGACCGGACTCCTCCCGGTCGGTCACGATGAGGGCACCGATACCGTTGCCGGACAACCATTCTTCGTTGAACGTCGCTACCGGATTGGGGATGAAATGCCCTTCACGATAGTCGTACGGTGCATCGAAATCCGGGTGCCAGTACCACATCCAGTCATCGTAGAAGAACGGTTCATCGGCTTGCGACGGTCCCCAGAGTTGTTCATGCCACCAACTCTCGCGGTCCTCGACGACGTAGATTGCACGGCCCTCGGGTACGATTTCGTTGGCTTCGGCGAGAATACCTGAGAACTCGGCGAACTCCACACGGCCGGTTGTTAACGCGTGAGGCGTTGGCGTCGTGTAGTGGGTCTCGGGCGTGTCGCCATATTCGCCGTCATATGACGAAAACATGACCACGGCTCCAATCACCAGAAGACTGGAGACCATGGGCAATCGCGATCGGTCCGGAACCGGAAGCCTGGCTACCCCGGCATCGAGCAACCAACCGACGGCCGCCGCAGCCAGGTAAACCACGAGAAGACGCTGGAACGGCATGAGGCGCGTGGTCTCCAACTGTTGGATGGCACCCTCTCCCAGTCCGCCTGACGACAGCGCCACGGTGAGTCCGGCATACAGGAGACCACTGATGGCAACGACCCGCAGCACGCTGAGGCGCCGCATGACCAACGCCAGCACGATTCCGGCGGTCGCTACGCCAAACAGCGGACGGCTGACGGCAGCCAGGGTGTCATGCCAGAACTCCCCGATGCCGGTGTACTCCTTAAAATTGACGAAGTAGTAAAGGTCCGCATACCGGAACAGGGCAAACAACAAGGGCGCCGCCATCAGGCCGCTGGCACCGGCCACCAAAGCCACACGCCGCAGCGCCAGCCCGATTGGTACTTGCCGCTCAGGATGGCGATCGAGCAGTACGCCAACGATGACCGCCACGGCCGCAATCGACACGGCGATGCCAGACCGCGTGTTGGTGTAAAGGGCGGCTGACGATGCCAGGATCGCGGCTACCCCGAATCCGGTTTGCCCCTGCAGGATGAAACGGACCAAAGCCGCCATCGCGAGGAAGGCAAGCGTCGCGCCGCCGACGTTGGCGACGAGCCCCCATTCGATGAGCTCGATCATGCCGCCCGTCCACCAGAGACCTGTGGTGGTCACCTGGATTGCGAGCGCGAGGACCGGCACGAACGGATTGAGACGGTCACCCTGAGCCAACCACCAGAATCCCACGGCGGGCAGGATGAACACGATCAGGACCGCCAGCTTGTGGACGGCGATGATCGGGAACTGGCCGAGCAGCAGGGCCCACAGCCCCACATCAAGCCACGGTATGCCAAGTGGATAGAATTCGACCGGGTAACCGCCCTGATGATGGGCGATCCAGCGTAGCGGCTCACCATCGCGAAGGCTCTCCAGGAGCGTCTCGCCACGGACTGTATGGAATGGATGATCGACAGTTGCGAACGTGTTGACGACTGTTTGCCGGCGTCCATCGAGTTCGACGGTCGCCATCAGGTCGAAACCTCCGAACTTCCAGATAACCCATGTTCCAAGCAGGACCAGCACGACCGCGGAGAGGAGCGCCAGCCGCCGAGACACGCGCGCGCGCTCGACCCGAAGTGTTGGGGAATCACTCATCGGAGCATTCCGATGGAGAAGTGCCGATCACAGCTGCTCGGGCGCGGCCGGTGCCTCATCAGCAGCATTGAGCAATAGATACCGCATACCCAGAATGACGCACACGATGAACACGATTGCCGAGCCATGAAACAAGACCTGCAGCATCCATCCGTTGGACACATCAGGGAGGCTTCGGCCCTGTACCTGCCACATGCGAAAGATCGATTTCGATTCAACATGAAGCTGCCCGAAACGCCAGATCCGGGCATCCACCGACCCGAACGCGAGAAACGTCAGGAAGACCAACGAGAGCACTGCCCAAATCGCGGTCCGACGGTGGCCAAGTCGATCACGCTTTTCCGGTTCATCATCTGGAACCGAACCGGGTACCACAAGAGTGGAATCAGACGCGGTGGCTTGGTCCATCAGTCCCTCGCAGGTGATACTCCGGAAACGCACCGGCTGCAGCCATACCCGGATGCGCACTACACGACGGTTGCCGCGGCATTCTTGCGCTTGATCTCGTGGTATTCCTCGTCGGCGTTGACGCGTTCCAGATCGTGCCGCTCGCCGAGCAGGTTCCTGGCGGCCAGCATGCCGGTTTCGATCGAGTGATCGGTATTGTTGTAGCGGAACGACCCACCACGCCCGATGTACTGCAGGTTTTCGATGCTCTGGATGTAATTCTTCATCTTGAGCAGCGGTTCCTGGTAGTCGAGGTCGTAAACCGGATAGGCCTTGGTGGCACGGAGTGTGAAGCCACCCAGCACTTCTTCAGGCCGCACGAAGTCGAGATCCTCGACCAGGTGCTTCACCGACTGGTTCACGAGTTGCTGATCGCTCATGTTCCAGATGTGATCGCCCTTGGTGCAGAAATACTCGATCACCAGCGACGTGTACTCATCGCTCGGCACCATCGCCGGGCTCCAGTTCTTCGGCTCGTGGAAACGCCCGAAGAGAATGTTACGGTCGTGGACGTACAGCCAGGTGTCCGGTGTCACCTGACGCTTCTTGATCATCAGGTTGACCGTGATAATGTCGCGGAAGGTCAGCATATCAGCGGCGGCGACGACATCGGCCGGTGCGGCCGGCTCCATGATCTTGACCAGCACGGTGAACGGGATTGAGGAGATGAAGTTTTCGCCCTCGATAAATTCCGAACCGTTCTCGGTGCGCACCCGGATGCCCTTGACCCGATTATCGTCGAGTACGATCTTCTCGACCGCGCTCTTGAGCCGGATCTCGTTGCCGGAGGCGGTGATCGAATCGGCCATGCGCTCCGAGAAGCGGCCGAACCCGTCGCGTGGGTACATGAACTGCTCGATCAGGCTCACCACTTCGCCTTTGGAAGGGATGATCGCATCCTTGATCGCGGTGACGAGCGACATTCCCTTGGTCCGCTGGCTCACCCAGTCGCCGGACAGCTGGTCGCACTTCAGGCCCCATACCTTTTCAGAGTAGGCCTGGAAGAAGAGTTTGTAGAGCGTCTCGCCGTACTGGTTGATGTAGGCGTCTTCCATCGACTTCACTTCGGACGACTTGAATCGCTGCTTGACGCGAATCCGCCCGTAGTCGAGCACCGCTTTGGCGGCCGTAATCGGGCCCACCGCCTTGAGTGCACTGCCGATCTTGAGGGGGTAGTCGATGAACTTGCCATCGAAGTAGATCCGGCTGATGCGGTTGACCCAGAGCAGTTCGTCTGCCACAACCTCGCGGAACAGATCGTTCAGATCTTCGTTCTTCGTGAACCAGCGGTGCCCGCCAATGTCGAACTTGAACTCGCCGTTGTCAGAATCTCGATGAATCGTTCGGGCGAGGCCACCAACGAATGGAGCAGATTCGACCACAGTCGCGTTCGCGCCCGCCTTGCTCAGCACATAGGCGGAGCAAAGCCCCGCCGGTCCGGCGCCCATGATGATATTGCGAGGCTCCTTCGATGATCCGGCGCCCGCTCCATTCGAGGTGTGGCCGTTCTGCATGTACTGGGATTCCTTCCTGTGCTACGTGAATCGCCCTTTGGCAGGCGTGATTTGTCGAAGGCGCTGGGTGATCAAAGCATGTCAGGCATGGCAAGTCACCCTGCTATTCAGGCGACGATAACGCCAATGGTTATACCACACAGAGATATCATTCCCTGTCCCGAAACCGCGCTCCGACAATTAAGTGATTGCGAATCCTTGACCATTGAAAAACCGGAACCTGCCTTGGCAGTGGGCCTGGTTCAGTGGCTGGTGACGGTTAATCAGGCGCGCCACGTAATGGCGTTATTCAGAGCGAAATTCCAGACGGCAGCCAACGCCGCCCCAAACAGGTTGGCAATGAGGTAATGCATATCGAACGTGTCATGCAGGAACGTCAGGACCACCCAATTGATGATCAGGCCACCGATGTTGATCGGCACGTACGTCACTGCCCGGTGAAATACGCGACCTCTTCCCCGATCGTGCCAGGTCCAGGCTTCGTTGAGGAAAAAGGTGACGCCCATGGAGGCAAGAATGGCGAACGGAGAGGCAATCCGCACTTCCATGCCGGCGAGGCCATGGAGCGCCGCCAACCCGATTTGATTCACGAGGAGACCGAAGGCACCGACCAAAATGAACTTTTGGAACCTCTGGGTCAGGGTCCAGATCTTTACGGCCGAATCTGGCCATGACTCGACAGAGATCATCCCGGTGCCTAACTCCTTCGCATTCAGGGCCTGGTGCTTGCCTGCCGCTTGATCGCCGCAAGATTGCCGCCACCAGGGAAGTTGTTATCCCTGTCGATTCGATCGAACCATACCACGATGCATGCATATTTACGCTGGAACTAGCCTTATCTTCGAACGACTCCAAGCCTCCACAGGATGCAAGCCACTGGACCGTGACGGAACGTCACCCTAAACGACCGGGGTGGCGTTCTGGCGATTGGCGCGTGACGGTATTACTCGGAGTCGCCACCAATCTGCTGCGTGATCTCGTCGAACGCTGCCAGAAGCTGGTCGTCCTCGAGTTCCGCGAACTGGTCGCCTGTAACCTCGTTTCCATCATAGGTGAACGGCAGGCTTACCTGGACTCCCGGCTCGTTCGCGATTTCGATCGTGGGAGGCACACCCTTTTTCCAGATCACCTCACCGTCGGCAGACAACCACATTTCTGTACCGATCAGCACGGTCGAGCCATCACTCAATTCCATCGGAAGAAGCACGGTACCGGTCCCGAACGTCTGTTGACCGATCAGGATTCCGCGGTCGTTATTCTCAATTGACGATGAGGTGATTTCCGCGGCCGAGGCTGAATCGCCGTCGATAAGGACAACCAGCGGACCTTCTTGCCACTCGCCAGAGGAGCCGACGCTGCTGACTTCCCGCGTTTCGCCCTCGGCATCCATCTCCTGGAAGAGAACGGATCCGTCGGGCTGAAACTGCGAGCCAACGCCAATCGCCTCGAATACAAGCCCGCCCGGATTGGCGCGGAGGTCGAGAATCACGCCCCTGGCCCCGAGCGCCTTGCCTTCCTGGAGTGCCTCTTTAAGCCCCTCGGTCGTGCCACTCGAGAACTCCGAGATGCGAACCCACAAGACATCGTCCGGCAGCATCGCCCAGGAAATGGACTCGACGGTGATGCGCGCGCGCGTCAGCGTGACTTCATAGGGCTCGACCTCGCCCTCATGGATGAGCTCCATGGTGACGTCAGTGCCCTCTTCACCACGTATGGCGTTGATTGACTCCTCGCCATCGGCAAACTCCTCGGTCGGCACGCCATCAATCGACAGGATCAGGTCACCGGCCTGGATGCCCGCCTCAAACGCAGGCGAGTTCTGGATGGGCATGATGACGCGGGGCGGAACCTGCTCGGTATCGACCTGGATCCCGATACCAACCAGTTCCCCGCGGGATGACAACTCGAACGCCTCAGCTTCCTCGGGGTCGAGGAAGCGGGAGTGGCCCTCATCGCCGAGGGCATCGACCATGCCCCGGCTGGCGCCGTAAATCAAATCCTCGTCAGTGAAGTCCTCCGAGAGCACGTAATCCTCGCGGATGATGTTGTACGTCTCCTCAAGGATCTGGAACGACTCGAGATCTTCCAGTTCCTCCTGGCGCTGGGCTCCGGCAGGCGTGAACTCAAGCACCAGGCGATCGATACCGATACCAGCACCCACGGCAACCAGCAGCATCGT